>NZ_JABJWD010000086.1:0-45248 GCF_013155425.1 Gluconacetobacter entanii
GCGATGGGGGCGTGGCCGGGGCGGGGGACACCGTGGCCACGGGGGCTGCGTCCTGCGCCCATGCGCCACGACGCGACGGCAGTACACAGGCCAGCGCCAGCGGCGCGATGACAGACAGGCGGGAAAGACGGCGGGCCATGTGTATCCGTAACGGGTCGAAAGGAGCAGGATTGCTCATACGGCCGTGATGATAGGCGAAAAAAAAGGCAATGCCATGATGTGTCACGACGCGGTGGCAAATCATTGTCCACTGCGGCGTTCATGTCACGTTCCCTGTTACGTTTTCCGGCGGGCCGGCCGTTGCGAGGGCTGCGCGCGGGCCGGATCCTCCGGCCAGTCATGGCGGGGATAGCGCCCGCGCATGTCACGGCGCATGTCCGCCCATGACCCGGCCCAGAACCCGGCCAGGTCGGCGGTGATCGCCTGCGGGCGGCCGGCGGGCGACAGCAGCGCGATCCGCAGCCCGATGCGCCCGTCCGCCAGCTTCGGCGTCTCGCACTGCCCATAGAAGGTCTGCGCCCGCGCGGAGGCCAGCGGCACAGGCTGGAGGTAGTCGATGCCCACCCGTCCCCCCGGCAGGTCGAGCGCGGGCGGCAGCGTGCGGTCCAGCCAGCGAAGCGCGTCATGCGGGATCATCGCGCGCAGCACCGCCAGCAGGTCGAGGGCGCGGATCTCGCTCATGCGTGACATGCCGCCGACCCATGCGCCCAGCCACCCTTCGACATCGGCCGCCAGCGCCGCGTCCGACAGGTCCGGCAGGTCGGTGCGCCCCAGCGCGTCGCGCGCCCACGCGACGCGGGCCTGCAACTGCCGGCATGCATCGGTCCATTCAAACGCGGCGGCCAGGTTCTGCCCCACCTGTTGCAGCAGCAGGCCCGCCACCTCCGTCGCATCCGCCGTCACCGTGCGGTCACGCAGCATCAGCGCGCCCAGCCGCAGCCTGCGCCGCGCCATGACCGCGCCGGTGGCCGGGTCGATGGTGGTCTCCACCTGTTCATGCGCGCGCGCCAGCACGCTGTCGGGCAGGTTGTCGGGGTCCAGCGGCGCGGCAAGGCGGATTTCGCAGGCCGTGCGTACATGCATCCCCGCCACCGCCAGCAGGGAGGCGGAGGCCAGTGTGTCGGTCTTGCCCATCCGTGCGCTGCCCCCGCCCGACAGGCGGAACGTGCCGACATCGCCGCGCCGTTGCGCAATGCGGTCGGGAAAGGCCGCCGCCAGCAATGCGGCGCAGTCGCCCCGCGCCACCACGTCACGCCCGATCCCCATGCGGCGGCGATACTGCCGCGCGGCCTGGCGGATGCGCGACAGCGCGCCACGGTCGGCGGCAGGATGGTCGCCCCCCGCGATCAGGTCGAGGCGCAGTCGGATATCGGCGGGCGGGATGGCGTTGCCGCCCGGCCCCCGTCCCGACGGGCGCGGGCGCAGCGGGTCGCGTTCCTCCAGCAGGGCGGCAAGGTCGGCGGCCAGCGCGGCCTCCTCCGGGGTGCGGGCCGCCAGCATCATCGCCGCAAGGCGCGGGTGCGACCCCAGTTGCGCCATCTGCACGCCCGCCTGCGTGATCCGCCCGTCCTCCGACAGGGCGCCAAGGGCGATGAGCAGGCTGCGCGCGGCCTCGAACGCGCCATTGGGGGGCGTGTCGGCAAAGGGCAGTTCGGCGGGCACGGTGCCCATCGCCGCCTGCCACGCCGCCGTGTCCAGCCGCAGGCCCGTCAGTTCGGCCTCCATGATCTCGGGCCGGTCGTGCGGCGGCATGGCGCGGGAGGTCGTCTCGCTCCACAGGCGGATCGCAATGCCCGGTGCCTCACGCCCCGCGCGGCCCGCACGCTGGGTCGCGGCCGCGCGGGAAATGCGCGCGGTCTCCAGCTTCGTAAGCCCCGTCCCGGCATCAAGGCGCGGCGTGCGGCGGAACCCGCCATCAATGACGATGCGCACGCCCGGCACCGTCAGCGATGTCTCCGCGATGGAGGTGGACAGGATCACCCGCCGCCCGCCCTTCGTATCGGCGCGCAGGACGTAATCCTGCTCCGCCGGGGGCAGTTCGCCATAAAGCGGCAGGACCTCCGCCCCCACATCCGACAGTGCGGCCTGCGTGCGGCGGATTTCGCCCACACCGGGCAGGAAGGCGAGGATATCGCCCTCTTCCTCCGCCAGTGCGGTGCGGATGGCGCGCGCCATGGCGTCGGGCAGGTCGCGCTGGTGGGGGATGTCGCGCCGTGCGTGACGGATATCGACCGGGAACATCCGCCCGGCACTTTCGATGATGGGGGCCTCCATGCGCTGCGACAGGGTGGCGGCGTCGGTCGTGGCCGACATCGCCACCAGCCGCAGGTCGGGACGCAGTTCGCGTTGCAGGTCGAGGCAGAAGGCCAGCGCCGCATCCGCATCGACGGAGCGTTCATGGATTTCGTCAAAGATGACGCACGCCACGCCCTCAAGCGTCGGGTCCGACAGCAGGCGGCGCACCAGCAGGCCCTCGGTCACGACCTCGATTCGCGTGGCGGGGGAGGACGCACCATCCAGACGCGTGCGATAGCCGATCAGTCCCCCCGGTTCTTCCCCGATCAGGTCGGCCATCCGCCGTGCGGCGGCGCGCGCGGCCAGGCGGCGCGGTTCCAGCATCACGATGCGCCCGTCGCCGCGCCACGGGGCGGCCAGCAGCGCCAGCGGCACCAGCGTCGTCTTGCCCGCGCCGGGCGGGGCGACCAGCACCGCGTTGGCTCCGTCATGGAGTGCGGCGCGCAGGCGGGGCAGGGCCTCGGCCACGGGCAGTCCCTGCTCGGGGGAGGAAAGGCCGGGCGCGAACAGGCCGGCGGGGAAAAGCGGGTGCTGGGGGGATGGATCGGACGCCATGGCATGCTTTATGGCGTGCGTGGCCCCCGCGCGGCAATGGCTGACCCGTCGCCGGCGGGACGTCGCGCCAAAAGCCCATGAAGACAGGATTGTCATCTTCATTATAATCCGCGCGTTCCATGATGGCCGGCCATGTTGCGTGGCGTGCCGTGTGACCTGGCCCCGATCCCTGCTGACGGAGTATCCCTGCTTGGCAATCCTGCGCTTACCGACCGTCGTGTTCCTGTCCGTCCTGTGCGCCCTGACCTGTCTTGGCCCCGCCCTGTCGCGCGCGGGACATGCGGCGCAGAGCACGCCGGTCACCACCGCGCACGGCACCGCGACGCTGCTGAGCGACAGTGACAGTTTCATGCCGGGGCAGGACATGCATTTCGGCCTGCGCCTGCAGCTTGCCCCGGGCTGGCACACCTACTGGCTCAATCCCGGTGACGCGGGGGAGGCGGTGACGCTGGCGCTGCATGCCTCCGGTGGCGCGGTGGGGGAGGGTGGTCCCATCGAATGGCCGGTCCCGCAACGGCTGCGGGACGGGCCGCTGATGTCATATGCCTATACCGGTGATGTCGTGCTGCCGGTGCGCCTGCAACCGCAGGAGGCGAAGGAAGGTGCCGACATGGTGGTGGAGGCCACGGCCGACTGGCTGGTGTGCGCCACGGTGTGCGTGCCCGAACATGCGCAGTTCAGCATGACCCTGCCGCGCGCGCCGCTTTATCCCTCCCCACAGGCGCCGCTGTTCGCGCGTGCTGCGGCACAGCGGCCCGTGGCCTCGCCCTTTGCGGCGGCGATCGCGCCGGATGGCACGCTTTCGCTGTCGGGGGAGGGGCTGTCTCCCGCGATGGTCCGCGATGCGTGGTTCATGCCCGAACAGCCGGGACAGATCGACCATGACGCCCCGCAGGTGCTGCATGTGCGCAACGGCCTGCTGCAGCTTGGCCTGAAGACGGCGGACGGGTTCCACAGGGACGTGCCCCTGTCGGGCATCGTGGTGATCCGCGACGTGTCGGGGCGTGAACAGGCGCTGGCGGTGACGGCGCGCCCCGGTGGGCCGCCCGCGATCGCGGCGGCGCGGGGTGGCGGCATCGCGGCGCTGGCGCGCCTGCTGGTGCTGGCGTTTGCGGGGGGGATGATCCTGAACCTGATGCCCTGCGTCTTTCCGGTGCTGGCGATGAAGGTCCTGTCGCTCGAACGCATGGCGCGCGGCGAACGGCGCGCGGCCCTGCTGGGGGCCGGGCTGTATGCGGGGGGGATTGTCGTGGCCTTCGTCGTGCTGGGTGCGCTGATCGTGGGGCTGCGCATGGCGGGCGATACGGTGGGATGGGGGTTCCAGTTCCAGTCGGTCACGTTCGTCATGCTGATGTGCTGGCTGCTGTTCGCCATTGCGCTCAACCTGCTGGGGGTCTTCTCCTTCGGGACGGGAATCGCCGCGCTTGGCGGTGCGGGGCGGCTGTCGGGGCATCTGGGTGATGTCCTGACCGGCGTGCTGGCGGTCGTGGTGGCGACACCGTGTACCGCGCCGTTCATGGGGGCAGCCATTGCGGGGGCACTGTCGGCCTCGCCCGTGGCGGGGATTGCGATCTTTGTCGCCATGGGGCTGGGGCTGGCCGCGCCCTACCTGCTGCTGGCGTCGGTGCCGGGACTGGTGCGCCTGCTGCCCCGGCCGGGGGCGTGGATGGAAATCGTGCGCCAGGTGCTGGCGTTTCCCATGCTGGCGACATGTGTCTGGCTGGCGTGGGTCGCGACATTGCAGGGCGGGCAGGTCGCGGTGCCGCTGCTGGCGGGGGGGCTGGTGCTGGTCGCCCTTGCCGCGTGGCTGGTGCGCAAGGCGCAGGACATGGTGATGGCCGGTCGCGGCTGGCGCGACGGGCTGGTCCTTGCCTGCCGGGGCGGGGCGCTGCTGGCCGTGGCCCTTGCGGTGGGGGCCGTCACGATGGTGCCGCCCGCGCTGGCCCCGCAGGGCGCGTCCGCCACCCCGCCGCCGGGGGACGGGAGCGAGGCATTTTCACAGACACGGCTGGAGACGCTGCGCGCACAGGGAAAGCCCGTCTTCATCGACATGACGGCGGCGTGGTGCATCTCCTGCCTTGTGAATGAACGTGTCGCCCTGTCGCCGCAGCGGGTGCGCGACGCCTTCACCCGGCAGGGCGTGGTCTACATGAAGGGGGACTGGACCGGTCGCGACGCTGCGATCACCGCCTTCCTGCGCGATCACGGGCGCGACGGGGTGCCGCTTTATGTCTATTACCCCGCGCATGGGGACGGGGTCGTCCTGCCGCAGGTGCTGACCCCCGGACTGGTCCTGCATACGATCGGCGCACAATAAAAAACGGGCGGGGAAAAAAGCCCCGCCCGCCTTTCCTTCAAAACCGGAAACGTCTGGTCATCAGTTGGCGCTACTGCCCGCGGGCAGGGTCAGGTATCCCGGCTTGGGGGACAACTGGCGCGCCGGTTTCGTGGCGGTGGTGGCCGTGTCGGAGGAGTACCCTTCGGGGAAGACCGCATCCGGCCCTTCATTCGCGTGGACGGGGGCTGCGGTGGCGGCGGGCGTTGTGGTCACGGCCGGGGTGGCGGCCTCCGATGTCGTGTTGGGCATCGGCATGGTCACGGTCTGCGCCGGGACGGGCGCGGACGTGCCATCAAGCGACTGTTCCGCCACGGCGCCCGCGACCGGCGCGGTCGTCAGCCAGTTGCCCAGGTTGGTGCGGATCTGTGATTCCAGTTCCCGGTTCATGTCCTGCATCATCTGGTTGACCAGGTCATACAGGTTCGCCGCCGTGTCTGTATTGCCGTCCGCGCGCGTTTTCGGATCGTACGAGCGCGTGACCTGCGCCACGGCATAGCCCTTGCGCAGCCCGTCCGCGGATACGACGTCGAGGTGGACATTCATCTGCCCGTCAAGGATGCCGCCCGGTTCATGCAGGATGGAGGCACGGTCGATGGTGAACACGCCATGCCCGCCGGTGCCCGATGCGATCAGGCGGTCATGCGCCATCTGCTTGAGCGCCTGGTCCGGCGGCGTGGGCGCGCGGCTTGACAGGTCGCCGGGCACGATCCCGGGCTGTCCCCGGTCCACGACGGAAATGCTGGCGACATTCAGCGGCAGCGGCGCAAGGCTGCTGTAATTGGGCTGTGCAAAGGTCATGGTGGGCTGCTGCTGGTCGCTGTGGCAGGCGCCCAGCATGACAAGTGGCAGGCCAAGCGCAAAGAGGCGCAGCATGCGTGCGGGCCGGGTGGCGCGGGACATGCGGGGGATGGGCGAGTGCGGATGCATGAACGGATTTCCCGGAAAAGCTCTGGCGTCCGGCTCTGGTACGGACGCGCGACTGTCATGTTGAAACGTCATCTACCATGCCACATCCCGCGCCCTGTGCGCGACAGCGCGATGATGGCGCAGGCGGCCCCTATCTATCCGGCGGCGCGCCCGACCTCGTCACGCTGGAAATGGAAGGCATGGTTGCAAAAGGAGCAGTTCATGGTGATCGTCCCGTCCTCGGCCATGTGGTCAAGGTCGTCGGTCGGGAACGTCTCCAGGATACCGGCAAGGCGCGCACGGCTGCACCGGCAGCCGAACGCCAGCGCGCGGGGCTGGCCGATGCAGGGATCCTCGCTGTGGAACAGGCGAAACAGCAGCGTCTCCGACGAGAGGCTGTCGTCAAGGATCTCCGCCTCCGTCAGGGTGGCGGCCAGCGTCGTCGCCGTCTCCCACGCATCGTCGCCATCCTCGGGCGCGCTGTCGGAGACATGTCCCCCTTCGGTCGCGATGCGTTCGAGGATCAGCGCGCCCGCGCGCCATCCCTCCTCCCCCTTGTGGCAGTACAGCCGCACCCAGCAGGCATGCTGCTCGCTGGTGGTGAAATAATGCGCGGCCATGTCCGACAGGCTCTCGCCTTTGATTTCCACGATGCCCTGATGGATGTCGGTATCCGGCCCCTGGTCCACGCTGAAGGCGAGGTAGCCCGACCCCAGGATCTGCGCCGCCGTGGGTTCGGGATGTTCGCGCAGGAGGGCTGCGACCTTTTCATCATCGGAGCGGACATGGAAGCGCAGCGCGCCCGCATCGGTGCAGTCCGCCACCAGCAGCGTCACCGGCCCGTCGCCCTTCGCCTGTAGCGAGAACGATCCCTTGAACTTCAGCGCCGACGCCAGTCCCGCGACCAGCGCCAGTGCCTCCCCCGCCAGGCGCAGCACCACGTCGGGATTGTCATGGCGCGTCAGCAGCGTGTCCGTCAGCACGCCCGGCCGCACGAGGCGGCCGCGCACCGGACGGCTGGCGAGGTAGAAGGGCACGACGCCCTGGTCCACCACAAGGTTGGGGGTGTCGGGACGGTTGGTGTCAAGGAAGGCGGGGGTATCAATCATATGGCGTCAGGTTCCGGCAGGCGGGATGGGGCGGAAGGAAGGGACGGGCAGGGCGACGCGGAACGGCCACCCTGCCGCGCCTTTTACAGGTTGGCGGTAATGTCCGCCTCCAGCGCCTCAAGCCGCTGGGTCAGCGCCTGCGTCGTCGCCGTGTCGAGCAGCCTGCGCTCCGTCACCTGGTCGAGCAGCGCCTGGCGGCAACTGTCATGTTCCGCGTCGATGTCGTCCCCACGGCCCGCGCCCGCAAGGCAGTCGAGATAGGCGTCGCGCAGCGCATTGAGCGGCGCACCCTGCCCCGGCAGGGCGGCAAAGATGTCATTGACGCTTTTTTCCACCCATCCGGGGACACTGGCGGTATCCTCGGTCGTGCTGGGCAGGGCGGGCTGTTCTGCGGGGCCGGTCATCTCAGGCGGTTTCCTTTCCAAAGCTCTGCCAGTCGTCGCCGCACAGGGCCCAGACCAGCAGGCCCTTTTGTGCGTGCAGGCGGTTTTCCGCCTCGTCAAAGACCACGGAATTGGGGCCTTCGAACACGTCGGCGGTCACTTCCTCGCCTATATGGGCAGGCAGGCAGTGCAGGAAAAGGGCGTCGGGGGCCGCGCGCGCCATCAGCGCCGCATCCACGCGATACGGCTCGAACGCATGCGCGCGCTGTTCGGATGCGTTGTCGGACATGCTGACCCATGTGTCGGTAATGACCGCATCCGCCCCGGCGACGGCCTGCGCCGCGTCGGTGCCCACCGTGATGTCGCCGCCATGCGCGCGCGCCCATTCCACCGCGCGGGCGTCGGGCATGTGCGTCGGCGGTGTCGCAAGGCGCAGGCGAAAGCCGAACAGGGCCGCAGCCTCGATAAAGGAGGTGGCGACATTGTTGCCATCACCCACCCACGCCAGCGTCCGTCCCCTGATGGGGCCGCGATGTTCCTCGAACGTCATGATGTCGGCCAGGATCTGCACCGGATGCGAATCCGGCGTCAGGCCGTTGATGACGGGCACGCTGCTCCATTTCGCAAGTTCGCGCAGGTTCTGCGTCTTGCCCGTGCGCAGGACAATCGCATCGACAAAGCGCGACAGCACGCGCGCGGTGTCGGCGATGCTTTCGCCCCGGCCCAGTTGCATGTCACCGGGGGAGAGCAGGATCACGTCGCCGCCCAACTGGCGCATCCCGACCTCGAACGAGACGCGGGTGCGCGTGGACGGCTTCGACAGCATCAGCCCCAGCATCCGCCCGCGCAGCGGCAGGCGCGGGTGCAGCGGCCGGGCGCGGCCGTGCTGCATGCGCTTGATGCCCGCGGCGACGTCGAGGATCGCACGCAGGGTCGCCGCGTCGAGGTCCTTCAGGTCGAGGAAATGGCGCGGCTGCGCGCGGCTCGGGGTGTTGGTGGACAGCGCGTTCATGCCACATTCTCCGGTGCTGCGGCCATGTGGGCGCGTGCGCGCCGTGCCGCGCGCGACAGCATTTCGCCCGCCGTGCGGCATTCCGCCTCGGTAATCGTAAGCGGGGGGACAAGGCGCAGGACATTGCCGCCCGCCGTGACGCTGAGCAGGCCTTCATGCATCGCCGCGTCCTGCACCACGCCCACGGGGGCCGCGCATTGCAGGCCGATCATCAGGCCGATGCCGCGATGGCTGGCGAAGATGTCGGGATATTCCGCGACAAGCCTGTCGAATTCCCGGCCCAGCAGCGCGCCGCGCGCCTGCACCTGTTCAAGGAAGCCGGGGGCGAGGATGACGTCGAGCACCGCATTCGCCGCCGCACAGGCCAGCGGGTTGCCGCCGAACGTGGTGCCGTGGCTGCCCGGTGTCAGGTGGCGGGCGACCTTTTCCACCGCCAGGATCGCGCCCATGGGGAAGCCCCCGGCGATTCCCTTGGCCGTGGACATGACGTCCGGCGCAATGCCCGACCATTCATGCGCGAACAGCTTGCCCGTCCGCCCCATGCCGCACTGCACCTCGTCCATGCCGAGGAACAGGCCGTATTCATCGCATGCGGTGCGCAGTTCGCGCAGGAAGCGCGGATCGGCAAGGTTGATGCCGCTTTCGCCCTGCACGGGTTCGATCATGATGCCTGCGGTTTCCGCCGTGATGGCGGCGCGCACGGCGTTCATGTTGTTCATCGGCACATGGTCGAAACCCTCCACCACCGGGCCGAACCCGTCGAGGTATTTCGCATTGCCCGTCGCCGCCAGCGTGGCGAGCGTGCGGCCATGGAATGCGCCGTTGAAGCAGATGATGCGCACGCGTTCGGGATGGCCGCCCTTGGCCTGCGCGCGGCGGATCATCTTGATCATGCCTTCGTTCGCTTCCGCGCCGGAATTGCAGAAGAAGGCGCTGTCGGCAAAGCTGGCCGCGACGAGTCGCTCCGCCAGTTTCTCGGCCTGCGGGATGCGGTACAGGTTGGAGACATGCATCACCCGCGCCGCCTGCTGCGCGATGGCGGCGACAAGGTGCGGGTTGTTATGCCCCAGCGAGGAGGTTGCGATTCCCGCCCCGAAGTCGAGAAATCGTCGCCCGTCCACCGTGTACAGCCAGGCGCCTTCGCCCCGCTCGAAGGCGAGGTCGGCGCGATTGTATGTCGGCATCAGGGCGGGAATCATGGAATTGCCTTGTGGTTTCGGTTGCTTGATTGAAAATCGTTCGCGAAAGGGAACACGAAAAGCCCACGCCGTCGGGGGTGGGCCTGTGTCGTGGTCCATGGTGTCTTTCCGCGGGCACGGACCTGCCGGTGCAGGTATGCCGGGCCGCGCGGAATAGAAAAGAATATTGCCCAAATGGCGCGAATGCAACCATGCACGCCCGCATCCATGGCCGTCGCGCTGGGGGACACGGCGCCGTGTGGCCTGCGCGATGGACGCGGCATGTCGCCATGGGGGGCGTGGATATGGCACAGTGCGGGACATGACGGACCCTGATACGCCCCCGGATGGCACGTCCCCCCGGCGCAAGTCCCCGCGCCACGCCCGGCGCGATGCGCGCGGCCCGCGTCGCCCGCCCCCGGCCGGTCCCGCGCCGGACCGCGCGGCGCTGCGTGCGGCGGCACTGGCCCATGTCGCGCGCTTCGCCACCACCATCGCGGGGATGGAGCGCATGCTCGGCCGCGTGATGCAGCGCTGGGGCCGCCGGGCGGAGGCCGAGGGGATGGAACCATCGGCGGTCGCGGCGCACATCGCGGCGGCGGCCCCGGATATCGCCGCCGTCATTGCTGACATGCGCGCGCTTGGCGCCGTGGATGACGCGCGCTTCAGCGAATCGCGCGCCCGGTCCCTGACGCGGGCGGGGCGTTCGCGCCGTGCGGTGGGCGCACACCTGCAGGCGCGCGGCGTCGATGGCGCGGTGGTCGCACAGGTGATGGAAGAAACGCTGGGCGCGCGTGGCGAGGACGCGCACGAAACCGAACTGGCCGCCGCCCTCGTGTTCGTGCGCAAGCGCAGGGCCGGTCCCTTCGCCCGTCCCGATGCCACGGCGGAGGAGGCGGCCACGCGCGACCGCCGCGCAATGGAAGCAATGGCGCGTTCGGGATTTTCGCGCGATATTGCCATGCGCGCACTGGAAATGGACACGCAGGAGGCGGAGGAACGCATATGGCGCATGAAATCCGCGTGATGCGCGGCGCGGGAAGGGGCCGGGCCGTGCGGCGGATGGCCCGCGTGCTGGCGGTGGCCGCACTGCCGGCCATGGCCGGATGCGCGGGCAGCGGCAGCGGAAGCTGGCATGGCGCGTTGCAGTGCGCGCCCTATGCGCGGCAGGTGACGGGGGTGAACCTGCGTGGTTCGGCCGCAAGCTGGTGGGCGCAGGCATCGGGGCAGTACCCGCGCACCCATGCGCCAAAGGCGGGTGCGGTGCTGGTGCTGCGCGCGACGGGCCGCCTGCCGGACGGGCATGTCGCGGTCGTACGCTCCGTGCGCAGCCCGCGTGAGGTGGTGGTCGAACAGGCGAACTGGGTGCCCGGGCGCATCGGGCGGGCGGATCCGGTCATTGATGTTTCGACTCGCAATGACTGGTCACGGGTGCAGGTCTGGTGGGCCCCCATTCACGGCATGGGGAAAAGTGTCTATCCTGCGTATGGTTTCATCCTGCCGCTCAGGTAATGCGCGGGGTGGGGCAGGTCATGGCGGAGCGCTGCGCAAAAGCGGCGAGGCAATGCTTGCATGGACGGGCCTGTGCCCTCATGTGAGGGGGAAGACGCGTCTGGCGCATGTCATGGCGGCATGGGCCACAGGGAAAACAGCTTTTGCGTCGGCGACGCGGGAATCGAGGATGTTATGGGTAGCTTGAGCTGGGGACATTGGCTGATCGTTCTTGCGGTCGTGCTCGTGCTGTTCGGGGGCGGGGGCAAGATCAGCTCGCTGATGGGCGACATGGCGCGCGGCATCAAGACGTTCAAGAAGAACATGGCCGATGACGAACCGTCCACCCCGCCGCAGCAGGGCGCGGGCGGTCATATTCAGGGGCCGGGCACGCAGCAGCACGACGCAAGCTTCAGCGAAAGCGGGCAGCCGTCGGGCCAGAACGTCAAATAAGGACATGACGGCCGTCCGTCACGGCGGGGTATCGCGGCGGGCGGGTCGTCACGGGGTTGCGTGAAGGTTCGATGGACAAGGTTATTTCTTCCGACCCGCGCGCGGTCGCGGTCAGTGACATCATCGCGGCCGGGCGTCGCATGGACCGCTTCGGCTGGGTCCCGGCGACGGCGGGCAACATAAGCTGCCGCCTGCCTGACGGGCTGATCGCGATCACGCGCTCGGGCGGGCACAAGGGCATGCTGACCCCGCATGGCGTGATCGAGGTCACGGCAGAAGGCGCGCCCGTGCATGAAGGCGACCGGCCCAGTGCGGAAACCCTGCTGCACTGCCAGGTCTATGCCGCATCGCCGCGCACCGGCGCGGTGCTGCATGGCCATTCCGTTGCGTCCACCGTGCTGTCGATGCTGGCGGGTGATGCGATCACGCTGGCGGGGTACGAAGTGCTCAAGGTGTTCGAGGGGCAGACGACCCATGACACCAGCCTGCGCCTGCCGGTGTTCGACAATGACCAGGACATCGCCCGCCTTGTCCGCGTCATTGCGCCACACATGCCCGACATGCCGCTTGGCTACGTGATCCGCGGGCATGGCGTCTATGTCTGGGGTGACGACATGGGCATGGCGCTCGCCCGGCTGGAGGGGCTGGAGTTCCTGCTGGCGTGTGAACTGGAAAAACGGAAGATCCGCACATGAGCAGCCTTGCGCTCTATCGCGATGACGCGCCCGGAGCCCCGGTCGAACGGACGTCGGACCCCGCGCGCATCGCGCGGGTGCTCGGCACGGTCGGCGTGCGGTTCGAACGCTGGGACAGTCCCGTAACCCCTGCGCGCGACGCTGCGGCGGAGGATGTGCTGGCGGCCTATCGCCCCTACCTTGATCAGTTGATGGGGGAAACCGGGGCCGGGTCCGCCGATGTCATCAGCATGCATGGCGCGGGCGAGGGGTGGGAGGCCACCCGGCGCAAATTCCTGTGCGAACATATCCATGACGAGGACGAGATCCGCTTTTTCGTACATGGGCAGGGGGATTTCGTCCTGCATGTTGACGGGCAGGTGTTCAACGTGCGCTGCACGGCGGGGGACCTGATTTCTGTGCCCGCCGGCGTGCCGCACTGGTTCGATGGCGGGGCGGTGCCGGATTTCGTGGCGTTGCGGGTCTTTACCAACCGCGACGGCTGGATTGCGCACTATACCGGCGATGACATCGCCACCCGCTTTGCCGCCCCCGATGATGAAGGGTGTAAAATTGCCGTCTGATCCCGTCTCGCCTCCCACACCGCCGCGTGTCGTCCTGCTGGATATCGAGGGGACGACCATCCCGGTCTCCTTCGTCCATGACGTGCTGTTCCCCTATGCGCGCAGCGTGCTGCCGGGCCTGCTGCGCGATCATGCCGATGACCCGCAGGTGCGCGCGCAGGTGGCGGAGATCGCGCGCCTCGCCCCCGGCGTGCCGCCGCTTGCGCAGCTTGAGGCCTGGATGGACCGTGACGAGAAGGTCGCGCCGCTCAAGGCCCTGCAGGGCATCGCATGGGCGCAGGGCTACCGCACGGGGCAACTCAGCGCGCGGCTTTACCCCGACGTACTCCCCGCGCTGCGCCGGTGGGCGGCGGCGGGGGTGGTGCTTGCGGTCTATTCCTCAGGCTCGGCGGCTGCGCAGGAACTGATTTACGGCCACACGGACGAAGGCGACGTCACCGGCCTGTTCTGTGGCTTCTACGACCTTGCCATGGGCGGCAAGCGCGTGGCGTCGAGTTACGCCAACATCCTGGCGAAGGCAGGGTGGACGGCGGGCGAGGTCCTGTTCCTGTCCGATGTCGTGGCCGAACTTGACGCGGCGGCGCAGGCGGGACTGCGCACCTGCCAGATCGTGCGGCCGGAGGACGGGACGGTGGCCGGTACCACGCACCCGGTGGCCGCGACACTGGACGGGGCCGCGCGCATGTTCGGCCTGCCGGTGGCGGCATGAAGGCGCATCTCTATACCGACTGGCGCGACATTCCCGACGCCGCGCGCGGCACGGTCGCAGCACTGGGCAATTTCGACGGCGTGCACCTCGGCCATGCCCACCTGCTGCGCACGCTGCAGGCGGCGCGGCCCGAAGGCGAACTGGCGGTTGTCACGTTCGAGCCACATCCGCGCGAACTGTTCCGCCCGCAGGACCCGCCCTTTCGCCTGACGCTGCCGGACGAGCGGTTTTCCGCCCTTGTCGCGCTGGGCGTGCGGCGTGTGTTCCAGATTCCCTTCACCCCCGAATTCAGCGCCATGAGTGCTGAGGAATTCGTCACCGGGGTCCTGCATGCGGGCCTTGGGGTGCAGCATGTCGCCTGTGGCGCGGATTTTGCGTTCGGCCACCGCAGGCGCGGCGATGTCGCCTTCCTTGCGCAGGAGGCGCATGACCTTGGCATCGGGCTTACGGTCGTACCTGCCCTGTGTGACGCGGCGGGGCCGTATTCCTCCACCCGCATCCGCCGCCTGCTGCAGGAGGGGTATCCCGAGCGCGCGGCGGAGGAACTGGGCCGTGCATGGTCGATCCGCGGCGTGGTCGAACATGGGGACAAGCGCGGGCGCCTGCTGGGCTTTCCCACCGCCAACATCGCGCTGGGCCGACATCTGGAACCCGCGCGCGGGGTCTATGCCGTCAGCGTGCGCATGGGCGATGGCCGCGTCTGTCCCGGTGTCGCCAATATCGGGCGTCGTCCCACCATCAATGACGGGCAGATCAGCCGGCTTGAGGTCCACCTGCTGGATTTCGAGGGCGACCTGTATGGCCAGACCCTGTCGGTCGCGCTGCATACCCTCCTGCGGGAGGAGCGGCGGTTTGACGGGCTTGACGCCCTGCGTGCGCAGATCGCGCGCGATACGCAGGCGGCGCGCGACTACCTGCTGGCGACGGGCGGGGCATGACGGGTGGGGCGTGGCGGTGTCGCGAAAGCTTGACCGCAGGCCCGCACCCTCCCCATAACGTTGCGTTGCGGTTGTACGGGGCGTGTCCCGTCCCTCCATGTTTCTTTGGATCAAGCAGTCAGAAAACAGGGTCATGACCGAGTCAAAACCACAGGATCTCTACCGGGAGACGGTGTTTCTTCCCACCACCTCCTTTCCCATGCGCGGCAGCCTGCCGAAGCGGGAGCCCGAGATGCTGGAGCGCTGGGCGGCGGAGAAGCTTGACGACAGCCTGTTCGCGCAGGCGCAGGGGCGTCAGGTCTTCATGCTGCATGATGGCCCTCCTTACGCCAACGGCCACCTCCATATCGGCCATGCCCTGAACAAGATCCTCAAGGACGTCATCAACCGCGCGCACCGCATGTCGGGCTATGGCATCCATTACGTGCCGGGCTGGGACTGCCACGGCCTGCCGATCGAATGGAAGATCGAGGAGGAATACCGCAAGCGCGGGCAGGACAAGGACAGCGTGCCCGTCCTGCAGTTCCGCGCCGAATGTCGTGCCTATGCACAGAAATGGCTGGATATCCAGGCCGCCGAATTCCGCCGCCTTGGCGTGCAGGCGGAATGGGCGCGCCGCTACGCCACGATGGATTTCTCCTCCGAGGCGGCGATCGCGGGGGAGATCGGCAAGTTCCTGCTCAACGGCCTGCTGTATCGCGGCCTGCGCCCGGTGATGTGGAGTCCGGTGGAAAAGACCGCCCTGGCCGAGGCGGAGATCGAATATCGCGACCATGAATCCACCGCGATCCACGTGGCCTTCCCCATCATCCACGACCCCACCCCGGCCCATGCGCTGGAGGACGTGGCGGCGGTCATCTGGACCACGACGCCATGGACGATCCCGGCCAACCGCGCCATCGCCTATGGCCCGGACATCACCTATGCCGTGGTGCGGGTCGATGACGTGGCCGACGGCGCCCTGCTGGAGCCGGAATCGAAGGTGCTGGTGGCCGAGGACCTGATCGAGCCATTCTGCACCGCCGCGGGCATCAGCGCGCATCATGTCCTCTATACCCTGCCGGGCAGCGCGCTGGCGGGGGCCGTCTGCGCCCATCCGCTGCGCGGGCAGGGCTATGACTTCGACGTCCCGATGCTGCCGGGCGGGCATGTCACGACCGAGGCGGGCACGGGCCTGGTCCATACCGCCCCCGCACATGGCGAGGACGACTTCAACCTTGGCCGCCAGCATGGGCTGGAGATCACCGAACTGGTGATGGATGACGGGCGCTATGCCGACTGGGTGCCGCTGTTCGCGGGCAACCATGTCTTCAAGGCGGCGGAGCCGGTCTGCACCGCGCTTGAAGAGGTCATGCGCCGCACGGCAGGCGCCGGGCAGACCCCGGCCGGGCTGGTGGCGCGGGCGACGCTGGTCCATTCCTATCCGCATTCATGGCGGTCGCGCGCGCCGATCATCTATCGCGCGACGCCGCAATGGTTCATCCGCATGGATGGCGAAGGCGCGCTGCGGCAACGTGCGCTCAGGGCGCTTGATGACGTGACGTTCGTCCCGGCGCAGTCGCGCAACCGCCTGACCTCCATGGTGGAGGGACGTCCCGACTGGTGCATCAGCCGCCAGCGCGCATGGGGCGTGCCGATTGCCGTGTTCGTGGAGAAGCGCACGGGCGAGGTCCTGCGCGATGCCGCGGTGATGAAGCGCGTGGTCGATGCGTTTGCGGCCGAGGGCGCGGATGCGTGGTATGCCTCGCCCGCGTCGCGCTTCCTTGGCGAAGGGCGCAACCCCGATGATTACGAACAGGTGTTCGATATCGTCGATGTGTGGTTCGAAAGCGGCTCCACCCATGCCTTCGTGCTGGGCCATGGCGACATGCCGTTCCCCGCCGATGTCTACCTCGAAGGCTCGGACCAGCATCGTGGCTGGTTCCAGTCCTCGCTGCTCGAAAGCGTGGGGACGAAGGGTGTCGCGCCGTTCCGCGCGCTGGTGACCAACGGCTTTGTCCTTGATGAGCAGGGCCGCAAGATGTCCAAGTCGCTGGGCAATGTCATCGCGCCGCAGGATGTCAATGACTCGCTCGGCGCGGATATCCTGCGCCTGTGGGTCATGAACTCCGACACCAACGAGGACCTGCGCATCGGCAAGGACATCCTCAAGCAGCAGGGCGAGCTTTACCGCCGCCTGCGCAACACGCTGCGCTGGCTGCTCGGCGCGCTGGATGGCTTTTCGGAAGAGGAGCGCGTCGCCTATGACGACCTGCCGGAGCTTGAGCGCTGGGTGCTGCATCGGATGTGCGAACTGGGCGGCCTGGTGGCGCGCGCGGTGGAGACGCATGAATGGGTGGGCGTCTATCCCGCGCTGCACGGTTTCTGCGCCGCCGACCTTTCGGCGTTCTATTTCGACGTGCGCAAGGACACGATCTACTGCGATGCCGCCAGCAGCCTGAAGCGGCGGGCGGCGCGCACGGTGCTTGACCACCTGCACCGCTGCCTGTGCGCATGGCTGGCTCCGGTGCTGGTCTTCACGGCGGAGGAAGCGTGGCTGGCGCGGCCGGGCAATACGCAGAGCATCCATCTCCAGCCGTTCCCCGACCTTCCGGCGCAGTGGCACCAGCCTGCGCTGGAGGATCGCTGGGCCACGCTGCGCGGGGTGCGGCGCATCATCACGACCGAGATCGAGGCCGCGCGCCGCGACGGCGTGGTGGGATCGTCCCTGCAGGCGGCGGTGACGCTGCCCCTGTCGGAGGACGAGGCCGCGACCTTTGGCGAGGTGGACTGGTGCGAACTGGCCATCGTCTCGCAGGTTGACGTGGACATCGAGGCGGGGAGCGCTTCGATCTACCTCGACACCCCCACCGATGCGCAGGGCGCGCCGCATGGCGGCCCCGTCATCTGCGCGGCGCCGGGACACAAATGCGCACGCTGCTGGAAGGTGCTGGAGGAAGTCGGCACCGTGTCCGCCCACCCGCAACTGTGCCTGCGGTGCGCGGACGTGGTGCAGGGCCGGGCGTGAGTTCGTCCATCATGTCAGGATCCGGCATGCTGGACCCTGCGCCGCGACGCCGGCGCAGGGTCAGCAGGGTGGGGTGGACGGTGCTGTTCTTCTGCCTTGTCCTCGCCCTCGACCAGGGGAGCAAGCACTGGATGCTCCATGGCTACGACCTGCCGGACAGGCAGAGCGTCGCCCTGATGCCGGGGCTGAATTTCACCATGGTCTGGAACCATGCCATCACGTTCGGGATGCTGGGCGGCGCGGGCAGTGCCGGGCGCATCATCTTCTCGGTCGTGGCGCTGTTCATCGTCGTGCTGCTGGGCCTGTGGGCGGCGCGCACGCCGCGCCCGTGGGTGGCGGGTGCGCTGGGTGCGATCATGGGTGGCGCCGTGGGCAATGTCATCGACAGGCTGCAGTTCGGGGCCGTGGTGGATTTCGTGCACCTGCATGCCTATGGGTGGTCCTGGCCGGTGTTCAACCTTGCCGATGCGGCGATAGACTGCGGCGTGGCCGTGCTGATCATTGATAATCTTCTCGATCGCGACAGGGGATAGGACAGAATGTCAAAGCGGTGCTTGTCTAACTGTTGCAGGGGCGGTAAGAGGCGAATCATGGCATCCACGGCTTTCAGAACCCTTACTCTTGCGCTGGTCACCACGGGTGGTCTTTCCCTGACCGGGTGTTCGGGGGGGGACGTTTCACGCGCGTTCGGCCTCGAACGCAGCATGCCCGACGAATATACCGTAACGACCCGCACGCCGCTGTCGATGCCGCCTTCGGACGAACTGGGCGCGCCAAGCAGCGTGGCGATCCAGCGCGCGCAGGATTCCAACCCGCGCATGCAGGCGCTTGAAACCCTGTCGCCCAATGTCGCGCTGCAGGGCACGTATGGCGATGACAGCCCCGGCCAGACCGCGCTGGTGGGGGAGGCGAAGGAAGCCTCCAACGCGCCGGATAACGGCGAACTGGGCAAGGCGGGCACCAGCTTTGTCGATCGCCTGATGTTCTGGCATGGCGGTGGCGCCGGCAGCGTGGTCAATGCGAAGGCCGAGAATGCCCGCCTGCGGGAGGATTCGGCGCTGGGCCGCAACCTGACGCAGGGCGCGACCCCGACCGTGGCCGCCCCGCCCAAGAAATAACCCGTCGCGATGGGCGGGCCGGGACCATCCCGCCCGGCCATTCCTGACCTGATGAAGGCCACCCCGTCCTTTCGTTCCACCTGCAAGGGGTGGCGGCGGTGGCACGGGATGTCCATGATATCGCCATGACCGAACATTCCCCCTCCCCGGATCGTCCTGTGATCCGTCGCCTGTCCGAACGGGTCGTCAACCGCATCGCGGCGGGCGAAGTGATCGAACGTCCGGCGGCGGCGCTGAAGGAACTTGTGGAAAACGCGCTCGATTCCGGGGCGCGGCGGATTTCGGTCCATCTGGAGCAGGGCGGGATCGAACGGATCGAGGTGACGGACGACGGGTGTGGCATGACGCCGGAGGACCTGCGCCTTGCGGTGGAGCGTCACTGCACCTCCAAGCTGTCGGACGAGACACTGGTGCGGATCTCCACCCTTGGCTTTCGGGGGGAGGCGCTGCCGTCAATCGGGGCGGCCGCGCGGCTGAGTGTCACGTCACGCCCGCATGGCGCGCCCAGCGCATGGTCGATCCGCGTGGAAGGGGGACGGGTGGAGGAGCCACGTCCCTGTGCCGGGGTCGCGGGCACCCGCGTGGTGGTGGAGGACCTGTTTTTCGCCACCCCCGCCCGGCGCAAGTTCCTCAAGAGCGCGCGCGTGGAATCGGGGCATGCGGAAAACACGGTCCGCCGCCTTGCCCTGTCGGCTCCGCATGTGGCCTTCCGCCTGCAGTTCGACCAGCGCGTGGTCCTCGACCTCCCGGCGCAGGACATGGCGGCGCGGGCGGCGGCCATCCTTGAGGCGGGGCAGGCCGATGGCCTGATCCCGGTGGAGGGCGAACGCGGCGACCTGCGCCTGTCGGGCTATATCTGTGCGCCATCGGTGCATCGCGCGACGGCCAACGGGCAGTTGCTGCTGGTCAACGGCCGGCCGGTGGTGGACCCGGTGCTGCGTACGGCGGTGCGCGTGGCCTATCGCAACGTCATGGAACATGGCCGCCATGCCGTCGTGGCGCTGTCATTGCAGATCCCGCCCGAACAGGTGGACGTGAACGTCCATCCCGCCAAGACCGAACTGCGTTACGCGGATGCGGCGGCCGTGCGGGCGCTGGTCATCGGTTCGCTGGGCCGGGCATTGGGAATCGGCGCGGGCGTTGCAGGCGTGCGCCCCGGCCTGTTGCAGTCACGTGGCAGCAGCGGGGCGCGCATCTGGTATCCGCCGGAACCCGCGGCGGCATCGTCCGGCCGGGACATCCCGGCCCATGCGCCCCCATCCCCGGATGACCTGCCCGATGCGCCGCCGGTCATGGCCGAAGGCGTGGCGGAACGCCGCCTGCCGCTGATGGATGCAGCACCGGGCGCGCGCCGCACCGTCGCATGGTCCGAAGCGGATATCCCCGCAGCGTCCCACCCCGAGTCCCATGGCGAAGCGGCAGCCGATTTTCCCCTTGGGGCGGCCGTGGCGCAGGTGCTGGATACCTATATCCTTGCCCAGACGGCGCGCGGGGAACTTGTGCTGGTGGACCAGCATGCGGCCCATGAACGCCTGACGCATGAACGGCTGCGTGCGCAGTATCTTGGCGGGGAAATCCGTGCCCAGCGCCTGCTCCTGCCCGAGGTGGTGACCATGCGGCGGGGGCAGGCCGACCTGCTGGTGTCCTTTGCCGATACGCTGTCGGCGCTGGGACTCGAGATCGACGCCTTCGGGGGTGATGCCGTGATGGTGCGCACCGTGCCCGCGCTGCTGGGCGGTGGGGATGCGGCGGCGATGCTGCGTGACCTGGCGGAGGAACTGGCCGAAGACGAACTGCTGGCCCCCGCGCAGGCGCAGGCGATCGACGGGCGGCTGGATGCGATCATCGCGCGCATGGCCTGCCATGGCAGCGTGCGCGCGGGCCGGCGCCTTACACACGAGGAAATGAACGCCCTGCTGCGTGACATGGAGAAAACCCCCCGCGCCGGGACCTGTTCACATGGTCGCCCGACATGGCTGAAGCTGGAAAAAGGCGATCTGGAGCGGATGTTCGGACGCCGCTGACCCCATGGCGCACCCCGCCATTCCGGTGCGCGCGGGCGGTGTGTACGGGGTGCCGGGGCGGGCTGCTCGGCAGAACGTGAGCGGCGGGCGGCTGGATTTCATTTCCGTAATGTCCCTAAGTTCGGTCCATCCTTTCATGGCGATGAGACTGACGTGCACCCGATCCTGCTTTCCCTCGTCACATATCTGCCCCTAGGGGGCGTTCTGGCCATCATGCTGACGCGAGGTACGACCGAAGCGGTCGAAACCTCCGCGCGCTGGGTGGCGCTGTGGACCAGTGCGATCGTGTTCGTCCTGTCCCTGGTGATGTGGGCGCAGTTCGATCCCACCCATGCCGGGGTGCAGTTCGAGCAGCGCGCATCATGGGCCTCCGCCTTTGGCGTGTCGTACCATGCGGGCGTCGATGGCATCAGCCTGATGTTCGTGCTGCTGTCCACCTTCCTCACCCCGCTTGCCATCATTGGCGGGTGGAAGCTGGTGAATACGCGGGTGCGTGACTACATGGTCGCGATGCTGCTGCTGGAAACCACGCTGATCGGCCTGTTTTCCGCGCTGGACCTCGTGCTGTTCTATGTCTTTTACGAGGCGACGCTCCTGCCCGGCAGCCTGATGATCGGGGTGTGGGGCGGACCGAAGCGGGTCTGGGCCTCGCTGCAGTTCTTCCTGTTCACCTTTGGCGGGTCGCTGTTCATGCTGGTCGCGCTGCTGGTGATGTGGAATGTGGCGGGCACCACCGATATCCCGACATTGCAGCACACCACCTTCTCCCATTCGATGCAGGGCTGGCTGCTGGCGGGTTTCATCCTGGCGTTCGGGGTCAAGCTGCCGCTGTTCCCGCTGCATGCGTGGCTGCCCGATGCCTATACCGAGGCCCCGACCCCTGCCTCCGTCATGCTGTCGGGCGTGCTGTCCAAGGCCGGGGCCTATGGCCTGCTGCGCTTTGGCGTGCTGATGTTCCCCGACGCGGCGCGGGTGTTCGCGCCCTATGTCCTGACGCTCGGGGTCGTGGCCGTCATCTATGCCGCGATCATCGCGCTGGCGCAGACGGACATGAAGCGGGTGATTGCCTATTCCTCCTTCTCCCACATGGGGGTGATCGCGATCGGGCTGTTCACCCTGACGCCGGAGGGGATTGATGGCGCGATCTTCCAGATGCTGTCGCATGGCATCGTGATCGCGGCGCTGTTCTTCTGTGTCTCTGCCGTGTCGTGGCGGGCGGAAACGCGCGAAATCTCGGCCTTTGCCGGGGTGGCGCACAAGATGCCGGTGCTGGCGACGCTGACGATGCTGTTCGTGATGGCCAATATCGGCCTGCCGGGCACCGGGGCGTTCGTGGGCGAACTGCTGGTGATGGTCGGCGCGATCCACGTGTCCTTCTGGCTGGCGTTCCTTGGCGGGTCGAGCATGATCCTCGGCGCGGTCTACATGCTGGTGCTGTATCGCCGCGTGATGTTCGGGCAGGCGGCGGGCGGCATGGTCGCCCTGTTGCGGGACCTGACGGGGCCGGAACTTGCGGTGCTGGTGCCGCTTGCGGTGGTGACACTGTGGATGGGCATCCATCCGGGCACGTTCCTGCGGGTGTTCAACCCCACGGTCACAAGCCTCGTGCAGCCTGCGCCGGTCGTGGCCTCCGACAGTGTGGCCCCTGTGGTGCGGACCGCCGCCGGGTAAGGCTGCTCCAAGGAAAAAGGACGCCGCCACCGCATTGTCGGGTGGGGCGTCCTTTTTTTACGGATAAAAGTTTTTGGGTGCCGCCTTTTGATCGAAAAAGGCGGCGTCTTTTGAAGCTTTTTGGAAAAAGCTTCACCAAAAACTTTTTGAACTTAAAGGCAGTCCGTTGCCTCAGATATCGAGGTTTTCCACCTGCCGCGCATGTTCCTGGATGAACTGGAAACGCAGTTCGGGCTTGCGTCCCATCAGGTGCTCGACCCGTTCGCGTGTCAGGTTGCTGTCCTCCATCGGGGTCACGACCTTCAGCAGCGTGCGGTGCTTCGGGTCCATGGTCGTCTGTTTCAGGTCGGATGGTGGCATTTCGCCAAGCCCCTTGAAGCGTGAGACCTCGACCTTCGCATTGGGCTTGAACTCGCGCTTCAGCCTGCGTTCGCGGTCGGCATCATCCATCGCATAGACCGTCTTGCCCCCCTGCGTGAGGCGATAGAGCGGCGGCTGCGCAAGATAGAGATGCCCGCCCCGGATCAGCGCGGGCAGTTCGCGATAGAAGAACGTCATCAGCAGCGACGCGATATGCGCGCCATCCACGTCGGCGTCCGTCATGATGATGATGCGGCCATAGCGCAGGCGGCTGGCGTCAAAGCGTTCGCCAATGCCACAGCCCAGCGCCTCCACCAGGTCGCGCAGTTCCTGGTTGGCGCGCAGTTTCTCCGCCGAGGCGCTGGCGACGTTGAGGATCTTGCCACGCAGCGGCAGGACGGCCTGTGTCTCGCGGTTGCGCGCCTGCTTGGCGGAACCGCCTGCCGAATCCCCCTCCACGAGGAAGATTTCCGTCTCGGCGGCGTTTTCGCGGGTGCAGTCCGTCAGCTTCCCCGGCAGGCGCAGGCGGCGCGTCGCACTCTTGCGCGGGGTGTCCTTCATCTCCTTGCGGCGCAGGCGCTCTTCCGCGCGCTCGATCACCACCGCAAGCAGGTTGTCCGCCTGCGGCGGGTTGCCCGCCAGCCAGTGGTCGAAACGGTCCCGCAGCGCCGTCTCCACAAGGCGGCTGGCCTCGCTGCTGGTCAGTTTCTCCTTGGTCTGGCCCTGGAACTGCGGATCACGGATGAAGACCGACAGCTTGGCCGAAATCAGGCCCATGATGTCATCGGCATTGATCGTGGCCGCACGCTTGTTGGAGCGCTGCTCCCCCCAGTTGCGCAGCCCCTTGGTCAGGGCCGTGCGAAAGCCGGTTTCATGCGTGCCGCCATTGGGGGTGGGAATGGTGTTGCAGTAGGACGACAGCCCCGTCGTGCCGCGTTCGACAAACGCGATGGCCCATTCCATGCGCCCGGTGCTTTCGCCATCCGCCGTGGTCGGCAGGTCCGCATCCCCGGCCCAGATATCCGTCAGCAGCGCGGTATTGCCCAGTTCGTCCCGCAGGCTGTCGGCCAGGCCGCCGGGGAAGTGCAGCACGGCCTCCGCCGGGACGTCCGTGCCCTTGATCAGCGATGGATCGCATGACCAGCGGATGGTGACCCCCCGAAACAGGAACGCCTTGGACCGGCACAGCCGGTACAGGCGCAGGGGCGAGAAGTGGAGCTTGCCGAAAATCTGCGGGTCGGGGACAAAGCGGATCTGCGTGCCGCGCCGGTTCTGCGTCGGGCCGACCTCTTCGACCGGGCCAAGCGGGACGCCGCGTTCATAGACCTGCTGCCACAGCGTGCGGTCACGCGCGATCTCCACCTCCATGCGGGCGGACAGGGCGTTGACCACCGACGATCCCACGCCATGCAGGCCGCCGGAGGTGGCATAGGCCTTGCCGGAGAACTTGCCCCCCGCATGCAGCGTCGTCAGGATGACCTCCAGCGCGGAACGCTGCGGGAATTTGGGGTGGGGATCGACCGGGATGCCGCGCCCGTTATCGCGGATTGTGAGCCAGTTCCCGGCCTCCAGCGACACATCGATGACCGAGGCATGGCCCGCCACGGCCTCGTCCATCGCGTTGTCAAGGATTTCGGACGCCAGGTGGTGATAGGCGGTTTCATCCGTGCCGCCGATATACATGCCGGGGCGACGGCGCACAGGCTCCAGCCCCTCCAGCACCTCGATCGCGCTGGCGTCGTAATCTTCGCTCCCGGCCCGTGGGGTGTCAGCGGGGGCGCGGGATTTGCGCGCCTGCGTCCGGCGTTGGGCTGCGGGCTTGGAGAAAAGATCGTCGTTCATGAACTGTTCTTTGTGCCTTCGGACCGTGGGATGTCAAGACCGGGATGCCTGCGCGCGACAATAATGCCCGATGCGCCGGGGGATGCACGCAAAAAAGGCCGGACGCATGGACCGGCCTTCCTTTTCAGTTCGCACCATGGCGATCTTGCGCCATGGCCGCCGGGCGTGCCCGTATCAGCGACCCGTTATCAGCTACGCACCGTGCGGCGTGTGGAGCGCGTGGTGGAACGCGCGGCCGCGGGCGCGGGATGGTTCGGCGCCGTGCAGGTCAGGTAGGAGGCGGGCTGCAGGATGTCCTTTGCCTGCGCATAGTTCGACAGGTCCGCGGCACTGTCGAGGACCTGCACCTCGTCGAACATCGACAGGCGCTGCTGGCAGAAGGCGGTGCCGGATTTCAGCCCGCGCTCGGACTGCACGTTCGCAAGCTGCGTGATGTAGTCATCATGCTGGCGCTGCGCGCTGCGGCCATAGGTGGTGTGGAAATAGGACGTCAGGACCTTTTCCTCGTTCGCCAGCTTGGGGCGGAACTTGGTGACGAAGCTGTTGTACTTGTCCTGCGCGCCGCACGAAAGCGCGGTGACCATCAGTTCACTCTTGAGGCCCTGCACGTCGAACGCCTCGTGCGCGGGGGAGGGGGAGCAGGGACCTGCGGCCAGCGCATGGCCGGAATTGACAAGACCGGCAAGAGCCAGGCCAGCGGCCGCGGCGCGCCAAAAGGACAAAGACATCAGGACGGTTCTCCAGATCTTGCGGCGTGGGTGTCGCCGGATCCGTGGAGCCCCACATGAACCGGCAGAATTGAAATGCTGAAAGGCTCTATACCCTAATCGGATATCGGCCAAAAGGGAGGGGACATGCCCCCGGACAAAAAAAGTGCATGCCCTGTCGTCATGGTCACCGACTCGTGTGCACCAAGGATAGGTCTTTCGCCTGCGGCCATGTTGCTCTAGAGCGGGGCGGTGGCAGTCCGCCTTGCATGTGTCCCGCGCCGGGTGCGTTCGGGCCGGGCGGGCATGCCGGATGGATACGATTATTAGAGAGCGGAGCTGATCGAGTGCGACTGCGACTGTCTGCAATGATGATGACGACGGGCGTTCTGCTCGCCGGATGTATGAACAAGCCGGCTGTGAATCTCGGCGGCCCCCCCAACCCCTACAACTACATGAAGGTGTCGGGCCTGTGCCATGTGGACCCGCTGACGACCACGGGCAAGGATACGCAGGCCACCACGATGCAGGTGCGCAGCGATGACGGCTACTGCGCGGTAGAGGTGCGCAAGCCCGATGGCCGTGCCTATGCTTCCTTCGGGGTGTCGCCCGCGCCGGAACATGGCAAGGCCTTCATCTACAACTATAACGATCACACTTATGTGACCTATACGCCCAACACGGCGTACGCTGGCAATGATACGTTCCGCGTGCAACTGATCCGTGGGGAAAAGGAACCGCGCGATACGCTGAACATCACGGCGCATGTCGAGGCACCGGGCGTCGGCACGGCGGCGAAATAACGCGACTCACTGATTTGTGACCACAGGCATCCGCGGCAGCACGCGGCGGATGCGCCCGTCCCCCCGGTGCAGGGGGGCAGCATGGCTCAGATGGAAAAGGTGATCGGTTCGGGCAGGGGACGGCGCATGCCGCTATGTTCCGCCCGCTTCACCAGATCATCGAGCGTCAGCTTGCGGCATCGTTTTTCAACCATGTCGTCAAGCTCCTTCCAGCACGGCTCGATCACCTTCTCGAAAAGCTGGCCCGTGGGGCCGCCGTCGGTGGATTCGTCCGCCGTCACCACCTCCAGCACATCCGACAGCAGGATGTCACGCCGCGGACGGCCAAGGCGATAGCCCCCGCGCGGGCCACGGATGCTTTCCAGCAAACCCGAACGTGACAGCGTCTGCAACAGCGGTTCGATCCCGCGCCGGGCAAGGTTCGCGCGGTCGGCGATGTCCGCCGCGCTGACGGTTCCGTTGCGTCCCGCATGAAATGCCACGTCAAGCATGATCAGTATTGCGATCATCGTCCTGTCACACCGAAGAAGCATATCGTACGGTCCCGTTTGTGAAACAAAGTAGCTGGCGGTGAATTTATCAGCAATTGCCCGGATAATCCACGCTTCTGTTCATCGTGACAGTGGATTATGTCAGGGGGCACGATCCACAATGATCCCACCAACAGGAGTCCGACGTATGAATGATTCGACCGACCAGGATATGACATTCGGCTTCGCCCAGCCACGCGGCAGGGTGTACGGGTCGATTACAGAGACGGTCGGCGGAACGCCACTGGTGGAACTGCCCCACCTGATGCGCGAGGACGAACTGAAAAGCCGCCTGCTGATGAAGCTGGAGTTTTTCAATCCCCTTGGTTCGGTCAAGGACAGGATCGGCGCCGCGATGGTGATGGATGCCGAACGGCGCGGGGAAATCACGCCGGGCAAGACGACGCTGGTGGAACCAACATCGGGCAATACCGGGATCTCGCTGGCCTTTGTCGCGGCGGCGCGGGGATACCGCCTGATCGTCACCATGCCCGAAGGGGCGTCAGTCGAGCGGCGCAAGATGCTGCGCCTTCTGGATGCGCAACTGGAACTGACGCCCGCGCGCCTTGGCATGGCGGGGGCAATCGCCCGGGCGGAGGCGATCCTGAAGAACACGCCCGGCGCATGGATGCCGCGCCAGTTCGACAATCCCGCCAACCCCGCCATCCATGCCGCCACCACGGCGGAGGAAATCTGGGTCGATACGCGTGGCGAGGTCGATATTGTCGTCGCCGGTGTCGGCACCGGGGGCACCGCAAGCGGCATCGCCCATGGCCTGAAGCCGCGCAAGAAGGGATTGCAGGTCTTTGGCGTCGAACCGGTCGAAAGCGCCGTCCTGAACGGTGACGAACCCGGCCCGCATGGCATCCAGGGGATCGGCCCCGGCTTCTGCCCCCATACGCTCGACCTGCACAGCCTCGACGGCATCATGACGGTGTCGGAGCGGGAGTCGATCGCCGCAGCACGGCGGTGCGCGCGCCTTGATGGCGTGCCGGTGGGGATCTCGTCGGGGGCTGCGCTGCATGCGGCCATGCAACTGGCCCAGATGCCTGAAAACGCGGGCAAGACGATTGTCACCATCGCCCCGTCCTTTGCGGAGCGTTACCTCTCCACGTCGCTGTTCAACGGCCTTGTCTGAGGGGATGTCTGAAAACGGGTGAAAGTTTTTTGGGGGCCGCCTTTCGGACTGGAAAGGCAGCGTTCCCTGACCCGGACATGAAAAAGGCGGCTCCCGGAAATGGGGCCGCCTTTTTCATGTCCGCAATTCCCACCAGAGGGGGATGTGGGCGGGGATCAGTGCAGGATGATTTCCACGCGGCGGTTCTGCGCCTCACGCGTGTTGGGGCCGGTGGGAACCAGCGGATTGGCGTCGCCAAAGCCATGGATGTCGATCGACGGGCCGGGCACGCCGTCACGCACCAGTTCCGCCTTGATGGTCTGGGCGCGGCGCAGGGAAAGTTCCTGGTTGTAATGTTCGCCCTGCGGCCCCGGATGGCTGGCGGAATTGTCGGTATAGCCGTTGACCTCGATCCGGGTGGTCTGCGTATTGGTCGAGGCCTGCGCCGCGACGGCGACAATGGCGCGGGCCCGATCGGTCAGCGTGCTCTTGTCCCAGTCGAAAAAGATGAGATAGGTGCGGTTTTCCACCGGCGCGGGGGCCGCGGGCGTGGTGACGGGCGGCGGCGGCGGCGGCGCGGGATTGAACTCATACCGCAGGCCCAGCATCAGCGAATGGTTGAAGTCCGTGCGCGTGTCGCGGTTGCCGTTGCGGAACCCGTAATCCGAATTCAGCGCCGCCGTGGCAGGGCCGGAGATGACGGAATGGTGGGATTGCGGCCCCAGCATGGTCCAGAACCGGTATTCCGCCGTGGCCGACAGCCCGACCGCCCAGGGAATCGGGAAGGCAAGGCCGAAGATCCCCTGATAGGCGAAGTTGCCGTACGTCCCGCCGACATGCTGGCTGTAGGCCTGCCCCTGGTAATTGCCGGTGATGAGCGCGTTCATGTTCTGCCAGCCATAGCCGATGCCCGCGCCGAAATACGGGAACAGCCAGCTTTTGCCGATGTCGAGGTCGAACAGTGCATTGGCCATCAGGCCGGATTCTTCCTGCCGTCCATTGGTGTGGGCGTTGTATTTCCCACCCGTCGAGCCAAGGGATTCGAGGTTGTTATGCCGGAAATGACCTTCAAGCTCGACACGGAAGCCATTGCCCAGACCATAGCCGATACTGCCGACCCCGATGTCACCGGGGCTGTACTTGTCACGTGCGTCGGAATGGCGCACGACCTGTCCCTGCGGCAGGCTGGCACCGCCTTCACCTGCCATGTACAGGCCCTGAACGGGCTGTGCGAATGCTGGAACCGATACAAGCACGGAGCCCAGGGTAACCGAGCCAGCCAATAAAGACCCTGCAAGCAGTCCGTACCGCAGATTCATACTCTTCTTCTCCCTTCGACGGGCCATTTCCAACATGTTGCCCGGTCGGGTGAACGTGCCATGTTCCTCTGGGCGGTCAGTCTGTGCATTCTTTTGCGGAAAGATGCGCACCCTGACAATCCATAAGCGGTGACCATACTGCCGCTTTCGGCGGCATGACCTACTGTCATTTTCAACTGTGTGCGAGATGTCACACATCACAGCGTATTCGATGACGCTTTGTTACCTTTGCAAGATCACGCGCTTCATATCAGCCTTGCCTCAAATGGTGGCGCCAGATCAGGCGTCTCGAATTCCACAACCCACAGATCGGGATCGCGTTTCCTCTGCCGTTCAACATACGCATCCACGGCGGCCTGATCCACGGCCGCCTCTCCTGTAGCCCGGAACCATGCCCGCCGTCCATCGGGGGCACGCGTCTGTGCCAGTACAGACATCGCGTCGTGACGGTCACGCAACACCACCACCACGCCGCCCGCGTCCGCGTCGCCACGATGCAGCACAACGGCAGGATTCCCCGTCAGACTGGCCTGCCGCAGCATCGCGCTGACCCAGATCGCGGTGCGCAGCCTGGGTTCTTCATCCATCATGACTGTTCCAGTTTTGCATAAATACAAAGGGAGGCATGCAGGAATAACACAATATATTGCGACCCCTATTCCG
Organism: Gluconacetobacter entanii; assembly: GCF_013155425.1. Taxonomy (NCBI): domain Bacteria; kingdom Pseudomonadati; phylum Pseudomonadota; class Alphaproteobacteria; order Acetobacterales; family Acetobacteraceae; genus Gluconacetobacter; species Gluconacetobacter entanii. Next base: position 29,787 of record NZ_JABJWD010000086.1, read on the forward strand.
CATGGGCGGGGGGGATCGCGGGGTCTTCGGGAATGGTCGCCAGCGCTGCGCGGTATTCCTCGGGGTTGTCCAGCAGCGAATGCGCGGCATCAAGGTCGTTGTCCGTGCCGATCGCCGCCGGGCAGGATTTGCGGATCGCCAGCGTGCGCGACACCTCCATGGGATAGCGCGCCTGCCGCGACGCCCGCACCCATGTGGCGCTTTCCGCGTTCCCTTCGGCAAGGTCCTGAAGCTGGCGCTCAAGGCTGGCTTCGCCAAGGCTGGAGCAGATCTGCGGCATGACGCCAAGCCCCTGCAGCGGCCATCCCAGCGGGGCGAGCACCCGACTCCACGTCACGAACAGTTCCGCGCCATTGGGCATCTGCCCGATCGTCTGCACCAGTCCCTTGCCCAGGGTCGCGCTGCCGACGACGACCGCGCGCTTCTGGTCCGCAAGGGCGGCGGCCAGGATTTCCGCGGCACTGGCGGTACGGCCATCGACAAGGATGACGATCGGCAGGCCATTGGTCATGTCGCCACCCTGCACCGCCCAGACATGGTTGGCCTGCGGGTCGCGCCCCTGCGTGATCGCCGCGACCCCGTGGTCGAGCATCAGCGCCGAGGTCGTCACCGCCTGCTGTAGCACGCCGCCGCGATTGCCGCGCAGGTCGAGGATCAGGCCGCTCAGATGCGCGATGCTCATCGCCTCATCAAGGTACTGGCTCATCTCCTCGGCGGTGTTGGCCGAAAATGCGGTGATGTGCAGGACGACGTGATGGCCGCTGGTATAGGCGAAGACCGTTTCCGGCGGGACCGATTCCCGGCGGACCGAGACCGTCATGCGCCGTCGCCCGGGTGCTGCGACCAGCAGCCGTACGAGGCTGCCGGGCGGTCCCTGCAGCCATGCGCTGACCGCCTCCACCGTGCGGTCCTGGGTGGAGCGGCCATTGATGGCGTAGATCACCTGTCCCGCCGACAGCGCGGTCGGCCATGACGGGCCATTGGCGTTCACCGCCGTGATGATGATCGCATGGTGGTCCAGCCCCAGCGTCAGGCCCGCACTCGCCGTACCGCCGGTGCGGATGCCACGGTCGGACACCGCCGCGTCGGGCGCGACATAACGGGAATAGGGGTCGAGGTGGTTGAACAGTTCGTCAAAGAACCCCTGCAGCATGCCATCCTGCCCGGTGGCGCGCATGTCGGAGGAGCGGTCCCACGCGGTCTGCATCATCCGGGTGATGACATCGGTCCAGCCCGCAAGGTCGTCGGCGGCGGGCGTGGCCAGCGCAAGGACCGTATGCTGCGCCACCGACAGGTGCAGCATGTCGTGCTGCTCCTCCACCGTCAGCGACGGGTCGATCGCGCTCAGCCCGTTCAGGCCCCACAGGCTGAAATCGCGCACCGTATGGCTGTCGAGCGTGCGGGGCAGGAGGAAGGACAGGCTGGCATGCAGGACGGAGGAGGTCAGCGTGGGGTCGAAATGCTCCGACGCGGGGGCGTCGGTCGCCTGTACCGGCTGCGGCCGGGGTGGGGCGGCCGGCGTGGTCGAGACCAGCGCGTCATCGGCATGCGCCGCCGTCGTCAGGCGCGCGACGACCAGGATCATGATGAACGTATCGCGCGGCACCTGCAGGATCATGCGCAGCCCGCGCGGCATGTCCTCCCGCGGGGGGCGCAGGATGGTGACGGACACCATGGCGCGCAGGGGGGGCAGCAGGGAGCGGCGTTTCATCCGCGCCGCCTGCGGGCATGTGTGCGCGGCGGGAGCCTGTTCGCCCCGGCTACCTCCTCGGGCAGGCCGAACACCAGCGCCCCCGTCAGGGTCGAGGCCTCGGTCAGCCGTACTGCGGCTTCCTGTCCCAGCCGGAAGGAAAGCCCGCTATTGCGGCCCGACAGGGTCTGCGTCACCTCGTCATGGTGCCACTGGTCCACCGGCAGCGCACCGTGCGGCAGCAGCCCGGTCGTGCCGGTGGAGTCCAGCGTCACGAACACGCCAAAACGTGAAACGCCGGTGACACGGCCCGTCATGACCGTGCCGACCCGCCCCGACAGCCATGACGCGGCATAGCGTTCGATGGCGTCGCGTTCGGCGGCGGCGGCGCGGCGTTCGGTGGCGGTGACGGCGCGGCCGATTTCCTCCAGTTGTCCCAGCGCCGCGCGCCCATGGTCCGGGCCGCCGCGTTCCAGCCCGGTCGCATCAATCAGCGCGCGATGCGTCACAAGGTCGGCATAGCGGCGGATCGGGCTGGTGAAATGGGCGTAGGACGTCAGCGTCAGGCCGAAATGCCCGATGGGGTCTGGGCTGTATTCCGCCTGGTTCTGCGCGCGCAGGATCAGTTCATTGACCAGTGGCGCACATGGCAGGCCGCGCGCCGCGCGCAGCACGCCCTCAAGGTCCGAGGCCCCGATCATGCCGGCCGCCGGCAGGCGTATGTCGAGCGTGGCGAGGGCGGCGCGCAGGGACTCGAGCTTTTCGGGCGAAGGCGGGGCATGAATCCGATAAAGGCACGGATAATGTCGGTTTTCCAGTTCCCGTGCGGCGGCGACATTGGCCGCGATCATGAATTCCTCCACCACGCGATGGCTGTCGAGGCGGATGCGCGGCCCGATCTCCTCCACATGGCCCGAGGAATCCAGCATGACCCTGCGTTCCGCGAGGTCGAGGTCGAGCGTGCCGCGCCGTGCGCGCGCGGCGGCCAGCACCCGCCATGCCGCAAACAGGCAACTGACCATCCCGTCGGGCAGGGCTGCGGTGATGCTGTCGCCGTGCCCTTCGGAGTCGGCCTGCGCCTGTTCATAGGTCAGGCGCGCGGCGCTGCGCATCAGGCCACGGCCGAACCGGTGCGACGTGACCGCCCCCCCGGCATCGACCCGCATGTCCACGAACAGGCAGCCCCGATCCTCCCCGGGGCGTAGCGAACACCACCCGTTCGACAGCGATTCGGGCAGCATGGGAATGACGCGGTCGGGGAAATAGACGGAATTGCCGCGCCGCAGGGCCTCGCGGTCCAGCGCGCTGCCGGGGCGGACATACCACGCCACGTCGGCAATCGCGACGATCAGGCGAAACCCCGTGCCGTCAGGTTCGGCATAGATCGCATCATCAAAATCGCGTGCATCCGCCCCGTCGATGGTGACCAGCGGCACATCGCGCAGATCCTCGCGCCCTGTCGCGGGCACGGCGCGCGCGGCGTCGGCCTGCTGTATGGCCTCGGTGGGGAAGACATGGGGGATGTCGTGGGCGCACGCGCACATCAGGCTGATGGTGCGTGCGCTGTCGGCGGGGCCAATCCGTTCGATGATGCGCGCCGGGTGCAGGCCGGGACCGGATTGCGGCAGCGGGGTCGCAATGACGATCTCGTTGTCCGGCGTATCCATCGCCTCGCCCGCGGGGATGCTCCACTGCGCGCGGGCACGGCGGTCGGCGGGGATCAGGCGCCCGGCCTCGCGGTAGCGCGCGGGCGTGCGGGCAAGGTCGAGATCATCGGGGGGGGGCGTTACGCGGTAAAGCCCCACGACCTGCGGCGGCGCATCGTCAAGGCGGCGCAGGGTGCGGCCTTCGTACTTGCCCGGCCCGATCTTCTTCAGGCGCGCGACCACGCGCTGCCCCGGCGCCAGCGCGGGACGGCCACGGGGTTCGGCATGCATGAAGATGACGGGGCTTGCCCCTTCCTGCGCCCATGCCACGGGACGGGCGATGGGATCGCCATCGGGGTCCGTGCCCGTGACCTGCACCACCGCCGATTCCGGCAGGCGGTCGGACACGCGGAAGCGCTTCGCCCCCGCCGGGACGACCGTGCCCTCAAGTGCCAGCTCACGCAGCATGTCGCGGATCGCGCCCTTGTGCTCCGGCCCGAGGCCGAAGGCGCGCGCGATCTCGCGCTTGCCCACGCGGCCGCTCGCACTGGCGATGAACTGCCGCACGCTGTCACGGTCGGGCATCGGTCGCGGCCCGTCGGGGGTGCTGTCGGTTCGCATGTCCGGCACCGCGTCGTTCCAGCGCGGCTGTCGCATCGTCAGTCGGCCCTGTCCGTGTCCGACGTAGCCTTGTCCGACGCGGCCTTGGTGGCTGTGGTCTTGCGGGTGCGCGGGGTCGCGGCCTTTTTCGGGGCTGCCTTCTTCGTGGTGGTGGCCTTTTTCGCGGTGGTCTTCGCCGCCGCCTTGCGGGCGGGTTTCGCCGGGGCGTCGCCTTCGGCCGCGCTGTCGGTGGCCTTGGTCGCCTTCGTCCTGCGCGTCGTGGTCTTTGCCTTTGCCTTGGTGGTCTTGCCCTTGGCCTTCAGCGGCTTGCCCTTTTCCGCCAGCAGGGCGAGCGCCTCGTCCATGGTGACGTCGTTCATGTCCTGCCCGCGCGGCAGGGTGGCGACGATCTGCCCATGCTGGACATACGGGCCAAAGCGGCCCTTGCGCACCATGACCGGCTCCCCGTCCTTGGGGTGCGGGCCGATGGTGCGGATGGAGGCCAGCTTTTTCGCCAGCGCATCGACCGCGCGGTTCAGCCCCACCGTCAGGACATCGTCATCCTTGTCGAGCGATCCGTACACCGCCCCCATCTTCACATAGGGGCCAAAGCGGCCAAGTCCCGCCTCGATCGGTTCCCCCGTTTCGGGGTGGATGCCCACGATGCGCGGCAGCGACAGCAGGCCCACCGCCTGTTCCAGCGTGATCTTGTCGCCCTCGATCCCGCGCGGGATGGTCGCGCGCTTGGGCTTGGCCTTCTTGTCCTCGGGGTCGGGTTCGCCAAGCTGCACATACAGCCCCCACGGCCCGCGCCGCACCGTGACTTCCGGGCCGCCATCGGGCGCGTTGCCCAGCACGCGCATCCCTTCCTTCAGGGAATCCGAATCCTCCGCCTCCTTGGGGTCAGCCACAAGGCGGCGGGTATACTGGCACGTGGGATAGTTGGAGCAGCCGATGAACGCGCCATACCGTCCCAGCTTCAGCCCCAGCCGCCCGGTGCCGCATGCGGTGCATACGCGCGGGTCGCCGCCGTCGCCCTTCGGGGGGAAGAAATACGGTGCAAGGTCCGCGTCCAGCGCACTGATGACGTCGGAGATCTTGAGGTCCTTGGTCTGGTCCACCGCGTGGGAGAAGTCGGTCCAGAACGCCGACATCACATCGCGCCAGTTCGCCCGGCCGCCGGAAATGTCGTCAAGCTGCTCCTCCAGCCCCGCCGTGAACTGCGTATCGACATAGCGTTCGAAGAACGAGGTCAGGAACGCGGTCACCAGCCGTCCGCGATCCTCCGGGATGAAGCGGCGGCTTTCGAGGCGGACATAGTTGCGATCGCGCAGCACCGTCAGGATGGAGGCATAGGTGGAGGGACGGCCAATGCCGATTTCCTCCATCTTCTTCACCAGCGACGCCTCGGAATAGCGTGGCGGCGGCTGGGTGAAATGCTGGTCCGCCGTGACGTCGCCGCGTTTCAGGCCATCGCCCTCGCTCATGGCGGGCAGCATGCGGTCCTGATCCGAATCGTCCTCGGCCTTCGTCGCGCTGTCGTCGCGCCCTTCGCTGTAGAGGCGCAGGAACCCGTCGAACGCGATCATCGACCCCGTGGCGCGCAGGGTGCAGCGTCCCTTTGCGTCGCGGATATCGACCGCGACCTGGTCCAGTTCGGCCGACTGCATCTGGCTGGCGACGGAGCGTTTCCAGATCAGGTCATACAGCCGCTTCTGGTCCGCGTTGAGGTAACGCGCCATGTCGGCGGGACTGCGGCGGACATCGGTGGGGCGGATGGCCTCATGCGCTTCCTGCGCGTTCTTGGCCTTGGTGGAATACACGCGCGCCTTGGCGGGCACGTAGTCATCGCCGAATGTCGTGCCGATATGCGCGCGGATCGCGCCGATGGCCTCGCCCGCCATCTGCACGCCGTCGGTTCGCATATAGGTGATCAGGCCGACCGTCTCGCCGCCGATGTCGATGCCTTCATAAAGCTGCTGCGCCGTGCGCATCGCGACCTGCGCGCCCATGCCGAGCTTGCGCGACGCCTCCTGCTGCATGGTGGACGTGGTGAAGGGCGGCGGCGGGTTGCGCTTGACCTTGCGCCGTTCCACCGCGCCGACGCTGAAGCTGCCGCCCTCGACCGTGGCCTTGGCCGCCATGGCGCGGGCTTCGTCATTGAGGTCGAACTGGTCAAGCTTTGCGCCGTCAAGGTGCGTCAGGCGCGCGGTGAACGTCGCGCCCTTCGGCGTGGCGAAGGTGGCAGCGATGGACCAGTATTCGCGCGGGCGGAAGACCTCGATCTCGGCCTCGCGCTCACAGATCAGGCGCAGGGCGACGGACTGCACGCGGCCCGCGCTGCGCGACCCGGGCAGCTTGCGCCACAGCACCGGCGACAGCGTGAAGCCGACAAGGTAGTCCAGCGCGCGGCGTGCCAGATACGCCTCGATCAGCGGGAAATCGAGGTCGCGCGGATGCGCCATGGCGGTCTGGATGGCGCTTTTGGTGATCTCGTTGAAGGTCACGCGCTGCACGTCCACGCCCTTGAGGAGGTTCTTCTCCTCCAGCATGGAGCGGACATGCCACGAGATCGCCTCCCCTTCGCGATCAGGGTCAGTGGCCAGGTACAGGTGCCGCGCCCCGCGCAGGGCGCGCGCGATCGCCGCCATCTGCTTGGCGCCGCGTTCGTCGGCTTCCCATACCATGGCGAACCCCTCGTCGGGGCGGACGCTGCCGTCCTTTGGCGGAAGGTCGCGCACATGCCCGAAGGAGGCGAGAACGGTATAGTTGTCACCCAGATACTTATTGATCGTTTTCGCCTTGGCTGGCGATTCGACCACCACGACGTCAGTCATTGTGTCTCCGGATCACGCGTTTCAATCCATCGGTTGTCCGTGGTCATGCCGGGGGGGCGGAAGACAGGACGACCATGTCCCCCGCAAGGACGTCGATCAGGCCCGACATTTCCATTTCCGACAGCACCGCAAGGACGGTTGCCGTCGAGAACTGGCAGCGCCGTACGAGATCGTCAACACTCGATGGTGCAAAAGACAGCAGTTCGCGCACCGCCGCATGTGCCCCCTGCGCGTCCATCCGGGGGGACGAAGGCGTGTTTTCCGCCATTTCCGTCACGATCGGGTCCGCATCGGGCACTGGCGCGAAAAGAGGCGGCGGCACGGGCCCCGACGGCAGTTCACGCAGGATGTCGCGCTCATTCTCCGTCAGTACGGCGCCCTGGCGCAACAGGTCGTTGCTGCCATGGCAGCGCGGGTCGAGCGGGGACCCGGGAACCGCGAACACGATCCTGTCATAGTCGAGCGCCATGCGCGCCGTGATCAGGCTGCCTGAACGCAACGCAGCCTCGATCACCACGCAGCCCAGGCTGATTCCCGCGATCAGGCGGTTGCGACGCGGGAAATGCCGCGCCTGGGGCAGGGTGCCGGGCGGGGCCTCGGTCACCAGCGCGCCCTGTTCGGCGATTTCACGATGCAGGCGGGCATGTTCGGGGGGATAGGGACAGTCCAGACCCCCCGCGATGGCCGCCACCGTCCGCCGCGCCGGCAGCGCGCCGCGGTGGGCGGCGGCGTCAATCCCGCGGGCAAGGCCGGACATGACGGTCACGTCCGCCGCAGCCAGCATGGTCGCAAGGCTCTGCGCAATGCGCATCCCCCCGGCGGAGGCATTGCGCGCGCCGACCACGCCGACGATCCGCCCGCGCAGCAGGCCCGCGTCGCCGATGACCGACAGGACCGGCGGCGCGTCGGCCACCACCGCAAGGGCAGGGGGGTAATCCGGGTCACCATGGACAAGGATCCGCCCGCCGATGGCCGCCGTGCGCTCCATCTCGCGGGCGATGTCGTCGATGGGCGGCACGCGATCGGCCTCGCGCCCGCGTGCGAGCATGTCGAGCGCCGCGCGCGCCGATCCATGCGCGCGGATCAGGCGGTGATAGGAAACCGGACCGATGCCCCGTGTGCGTGCAAGCCGCAGGCAGGCGGCCACATGGGCATGGTCCGGCGCGGTCATGTCCTGTCCTGGCCGATCCGGGGTTCGGTCCCGTGAAGGATGCGCGTGATATTGGCATGATGCCGGATCAGGATCAGCAGCGCGATCAGCACCCCCGACAGATAGACGGGAGAGGAGGGCGGCACATGCCCCGGCCAGATCATGACCAGCGGCAGGGTTGCGAACGCCACCAGCGCCCCGGCGGAGGAAATGCGCGTCGCACGGGCAAAGATCAGCCAGATGGCGCAGCAGCACAGCCCGATGGCGGGCGACAGCGCGATGACGGAACCAAGCCCCGTGGCGACACCCTTGCCGCCCCTGAACTTCAGCCAGACCGGGAAGCAGTGGCCGGCCACCGCGCACACCGCCGCCAGTGCCTCGGCCGCGTCGGTATGGAACGGGCACAGCACGAAGGCGCAGAAGACGGCGAACGCCCCCTTGGTCCCGTCGAGCACCAGCGTGCCCGCCGCCAGTTTTTTATTGCCCGTGCGCAGGACGTTGGTCGCGCCGATATTGCCCGACCCGATCTTGCGGATATCCCCCCCGCCCGACAGCGCGGTCAGCACAAGCCCGAAGGGAATGCTGCCGATCAGGTAGGACAGGAACCCCACCGCCGCCATGAGCGGCAGGTCATAGGACGGGATGCCGTAGATCATGCCCGATCCAGGCTGAACACCTGCCGCCCGGCCTTCCATGTCGCCAGCACCCGTCCCTCCAGCGCGCGGCCGTCAAAGGGGGTGTTCTGCGCCTTGCCCGGCAGTTCGCCGGCCTCCACCTTCCACGCGCGTTCGGGATCGAACAGGCACAGGTCGGCGGCCGCACCCACCGCCAGCGTCCCCGCCTTGCTGCGCAGCAGGGCGGCGGGGCGGTGCGTCAGCAGGCCGATCGCATCAGCCAGCGTGAGGCTGCCGGCATGCACCTGCGCCAGCGTCACCGACAAAAGCGTGGCAAGGCCCGTGCCACCTGCCGCGGCCACGGCAAAGGGCTGTCGCTTGTCATCCGCGTCGCAGGGTGTGTGGTCGGAGGCGATGGCGTCGATCGTACCATCGGCCAGTGCCGCGCATACCGCACGCCGGTCGGCCTCCGCCCTCAGCGGAGGCGACAGCTTGGCATAGGTGCGGAAATCCCCGATCACCGTCTCGTTCAGGTCGAAATAGGGGGGGGCCGTGTCGCAGGTGACATTCAGGCCGTCCGCCTTCGCCTGCCGGATCAGGTCCAGCCCCTCGGCGGTGGAGACATGGCCGAAATGCAGCCGCCCGCCCGTCATGCGTGCAAGGCGCAGGTCGCGCGCGATCAGGATCGCCTCCGCCGCGGGGGCGATGCCCGGCAGGCCAAGGCGCGTGGCCAGTTCACCATCGGTCGCACACCCGCCACGCGCCAGCGACGGGTCCTCCGGATGCTGTACGACCATCGCGCCGAACGCGCGGGAATAGGTCAGCAACTGCCGCATCAGGCGCGTATCGCCAATCGCGCGGATGCCGTCGGTAAACGCCACCGCGCCCGCTTCGTTCAGCAGGCCGATTTCCGCCATTTCCGCCCCCGCGCACCCGCGTGTCAGCGCACCATAGGGCAGGATGCCGACCATGCCGGTTTCCTCGCCCCGCGTGCGGAGCAGGCGCACCAGCGCGGGATCGTCGATCGTCGGCAGGCAGTTGGGCAGTACCGCGATGGTCGTGATCCCGCCCGCGACGGCGGCACGCGCGGCCGAGGCCACGGTTTCGCGATATTCGAATCCCGGCTCCCCGATGGTGACGCGCATGTCCACAAGGCCGGGACACAGCACCATGCGCCCGTCGCCGCGCACGATGGCGGCCCCTTCGGGCGTGCCTTCGGCCTGCGGCAGGTCCACGCCCGCGATCACGCCATCGCGCACCAGCAGGCGGCCGGGCCGGTCCAGCCCGCTGGCGGGATCGACCAGGCGTACATTTTCAAAGACGGTCGTGCTCATCGCGTGTCCTCCCCGCGGGAAAGGAGGTCGAGCACGGCCATGCGCACCGCCACCCCCATCTCCACCTGCTCGCGGATCACGCTCTGGTCGGAATCGGCGACGCGGCTGTCGATTTCCACCCCCCGGTTCATCGGGCCGGGATGCATCACCAGCGCACCCGGCCGTGCAAGGGCGAGGCGTTTGTTATCCAGCCCGAAATACCGGAAATACTCACGCGGGCTGGGCACCTGCCCGCCCTTCATGCGTTCGCGCTGCACCCGCAGCATCATGACCACGTCGGCGTCGCGCAGGCCCTCTTCCATCGTGTGATGGATGGTGACACCCAGTGCCGCGATCGCGCCGGGCACCAGTGTCGGGGGGCCGACCACGCGCACCGTGCATCCCATGGCCGTCAGAAGGTGGATGTTCGACCGTGCGACGCGGCTGTGGCTGATATCGCCGCAGATTGCGACCGTCAGGCCATGGAACCCGCCGAAATGGCGGCGGATCGTTAGCGCGTCGAGCAGCGCCTGCGTGGGGTGTTCGTGCGTGCCGTCGCCTGCGTTGACGACGCTGGCCTCCACCTTCTGCGCCAGCAGGGCGGGGGCGCCGGACTGCGAATGGCGCACCACCAGCAGGTCGGTATGCATGGCGTTCAGCGTCGCCGCCGTATCCAGCAGCGTCTCGCCCTTGTTGACCGACGAATTGGCGACCGACATGTTCACCACGTCCGCGCCCAGACGCTTGCCTGCCAGTTCGAAGGACGTGCGGGTGCGGGTGCTGTCCTCAAAGAACAGGTTGATGACCGTGCGGCCCCGCAGCAGGTCGCGCGGCGTCTTTCGCGACCGGTTCAGCAGCGTATAGCTGTCGGCGAGGTCAAGGATCGGGGTGATCCGGGTCGGGTGCATGCCCTGCACCCCCAGCAGGTGCCGGGGGGACGCGCGAAAGAACTGCCCCCCCGTCGCACGCGGTGGGGCGGGGGAGTGTGTCGCGCGCTCATTCATCGGCAACAGCCTTTATCCGGGCAAGGACCTCGTCACGGCCCAGCGCGAGCAGCGTGTCATCAATGCCGGGCGACATGCTCGACCCCGTGACCGCCGCGCGCAGTGGCTGCGCCACCTTGCCGAGCTTGAGTTCGTTTTCTTCGGCAAACTTCCGCAGGGCCGCGTCGATGGCGGGGCCGTCGAACGGGTCGAGCGCCGCCAGCGCCGCGCCGAGGCGCGCCAGCATCGCGCGGTTTTCGGGCGTCAGCAGTTTCTGCGCCTTCGCATCGAACGGCAGCGGGATGGAACGGCCAAGGAACGCCGCGTTTTCCGCAAGCTCCACCAGTGTCTTGGCCCGTTCCTTCAGGCCGGGCATCAGGCGCAGCACGCGCGCGCGCGTCGCATCCCCGGTGTCCACGCCCTCCATGTGCGACAGGCGTTCCATCACATCGTTGGTCAGGCGCGTATCATCGGCCTGGCGCATCCACACGCCATTGATGTGCAGCAGCTTGGCATAGTCCATGCGCGAGGGCGAACGTCCCACCCCGTCGAGGTCGAACAGCTTGATCTGTTCCTCACGCGACAGGATTTCCGCATCGCCATGCCCCCAGCCAAGGCGCAGGAGGTAGTTGTTCAGGGCTTCGGGCAGGTAGCCCATCTCCCGGAACTCCACCACCGACTGCGCGCCATGGCGCTTCGACAGCTTTGCGCCGTCGGGGCCGTGGATCAGCGGCAGGTGCGCGAATTTCGGCAGGTCCCAGCCCATCGCGCGATAGATCATCGCCTGTCGGAAGGTATTGGTCAGGTGGTCGTCGCCGCGGATGACATGGTTGATGTCCATGTCATGGTCATCAACCACCACCGCAAGCTGGTAGACCGGGGTGCCGTCGGCGCGCAGGATGATCATGTCATCCATTTCGGCATTGGCGACGCGGACCTCGCCCTGCACAAGGTCGTGAAGGACCGTCTCCCCCTCACGCGGGGCCTTGATGCGCACGGTATAGGGCGCGTCCTTCGGGGCCTCGGACGGGTCACGGTCGCGCCACATGCCGTTGTAGCGGGGGGGGCGTCCCTCCGCCATCGCGGTCTCGCGCATTTCCTTGAGTTCTTCGGCCGTGCAGTAGCAGCGATAGGCCAGCCCGCGTTCGAGCAGTTCGTGCGCGACCTCGGCATGGCGCGCCTGGCGCGTGGACTGGAACACGGGTTCCTCGTCCGACTGGATTCCCATCCATGCCAGACCGTCGAACAGCACATCCACCGCCTGCTGGGTGGAGCGTTCGCGATCCGTATCCTCCACGCGAAGGAGGAATTTGCCGCCGTGGTGGCGGGCATAGAGGAAGTTGAACAGGGCGGCACGGGCATTGCCGATATGCAGCAGGCCGGTGGGGCTGGGGGCGAAGCGTGTACGGACAGTCATGAAACGGCTCCTTAGCATGTGTTGGACCCTGCCAACAGGGGGCAGGTGCGTCCGTGCCCGCCAATATCGCGCCCGCAGGCCTGCCGATGTTACGCGTGCCGACCATGATATACAGGCACGAATCGCCGCCCTTTCGCGCAACCTGACGGAGCCGCCCCATTCCCCACGCCCGATGGCATTTCCTGTGGCAGCATGTCGTGCGGATATTCCCTGCGCTCGTGGCGACTCTGTCGGGGCGGCTGTGGGCGCAGCGGGGGCGGCTGGTGCTGTGGCTGCCGGTGGCGATGGGGATGGGGAACGCGGCCTATTTCACCCTGTCGCGCGAACCCGCCATGGGGTGGGTCGTGGCCCTTGGCATGGCCGCGCTGGCGGGGCCGGTGCTGGTGCGCTGGCGTGGCGACCTGCTGCGTGTGCGCATCGGTGCGGGCCTGTCGTGTGCCGCGGCGTGCGGGTTTCTTGCCGCATGGGTGGCGGCGCACCATGCCCCGCCTTTTCCCGACCTGCCGCATCGCGCGACCCACCTGCGCGGGCAGGTCAGGGCGGTGGAGGACGTGGCCGCACCCGGTGGTGGCACGCGCCGTCGCGTGGACCTTGGGCATGTGCAACTGCTGGACGGCATTGATGCGGGCATGCCGCCGATGCGGCGTGTGATCCGGCTGCGCCTGCGTGATGACGATACGCAGGCGCTGGCGCCGGGCATGTGGGTGACGGTGCGCGCGCTGCTCGCTCCGCCGGGGCCGCCTGACCTGCCGGGCGGGTATGATGCGCAGCGACGGGCCTGGTTCGCCGGGATCGGGGGATCCGCCCGTGCGCTGGACGTGCCCGTCATCACCGCAGGCGGGGCAGGGGGATGGGCCACATGGCTGGGGCGGGTGCGCGCGCATATTGCCGGTCGCGTCATGGACGTCCTGCCGGGGCAGCGCGGGGCGATGGCCGTGACGTTGCTGACGGGGCGTTCGGGCGGCATTTCGGCACGCACGCGCGCGGATTTCGCGGATTCGGGACTGGCGCACCTGCTGGCGGTGGCGGGACTGCACCTTGGCATCGTCATGGGGCTTGGCATCGCGGCGGTGCGGAGCATGCTGGCGTTGTCGGAACATGCGGCGCTGCGCTGGCCCTGCCGGCAGATCGCGGCGGTGGCGGGGCTGGTGCTGGGATGCGGGTATGTGCTGCTGACGGGCGCGCACCTTCCGGCGCAGCGCAGCCTTGTGATGGCGGTGGTGGCAACATTGGCGATCCTGACGGGGCGCAGGGTCGTCTCGCTGCGCTCACTGGCGCTGGCGGCGGGAGTGCTGCTGCTGCTGGAGCCTGAGGAGATGCTCGAACTGCCGATGCAGATGTCGGTGGCCGCCGTCATGGCGCTGGTGGCGGGGTTCGAGGCCTGCGCCACCCCGCTGCGCCTGCTGCGCGAGGGGGAACATGCGTGGCAGCGCACCGCCGGGCGCATCGGACACCTGTCGCTGGCCAGCATCCTTGCCGGGGTGGCGTGCCTGCCGGTGGGGATGGCGCATTTCGCGGATGTCGGCGCGTGGTTCGTGCTGGCCAACCTGATTGCCGTGCCGCTGGCGGCCTTCTGGATCATGCCATGCGGGATGGTGGCACTCCTGCTGATGCCCTTCGGGTTGGAGGCGCTGGCGCTGGTGCCGATGGGGTGGGGCAATGCGGTGGTCATCTGGATGGCGCACCATGTCGCGGCATGGCCGGGCGCGCATGTGGGCGTGCCGCAGATGCCCGCATGGGGGCTGGCGCTGTTCTTCCTCGGCCTGTGCTGGCTGTGCCTGTGGACGCGCCCGGCATGGCGGCTGTGGGGTGTCGCACCGATCGCCCTTGCCATGATGACGCCATGGATGGTGCGCGTGCCCGATGTGCTGGTCCCGGCGCAGGGGCGGATGCTGGCGGTTGTGGATGGTCCCGACCTGCTGGCCGGGCCACGGGGGCATGTGGACCGGTTTGTCCTTGGCGACTGGGCGCGTGTGCTGGACCGCCGGGCCGGGAGTCTGGCCGACGGCATGGCCACGCCGGACGGGCGCCTGACCTGCCAGGCAGGGGTGTGCGTGCTGGTCCGTGGGGCGCATCGCATCATGATGGAGTTGCGCGGCGGGGCGGATCCCTCCTGCGCCGGGGTGGATGTGCTTGTTACGCTGTCCGGGGGGCATGCGGTGTGCCGCGATGTGGTGCGGATCGATGCACTGACGCTGTGGCGTTCCGGGGCGCAGGCCCTGTACCTCGACCCGTCCCGGGGGGTGGAGGTGCGCACCGACCGGCAGGTGCGTGGCGCACGGCCATGGGTGATGGGGCCGGGGCAGCATGGGATGCCCAACCTGCCGATGGCGCGGGCGGAGTGAACGGTGAGGGGTGTTCGGGGGGGCGGACTTTTTTCAGAAGGGCTGCGTTTTTCGAAGCTTTTTGGAAAAAGCTTCACCAAAAACTTTTGAATTCTGAAAAAATAACGGGAGCTGGAAGGTTCTTAATTAACAAAAGTTTTTTGGTTCTTTTTTGCAAAAAAGAACATCCGCTTCCTTATGTCTTCGCCGCAGGGGCCTCGTTGCGGATATCCTCCTTCAGGCGGTACTGGCACGGCTCAAACGCGGGACAGCGCCAGCATTCCGGCTTACGCGCCTTGCACACATAACGCCCGTGCAGGATCAGCCAGTGATGGGCGGGGCGCAGCATGTCGGCGGGGATGCGTCTGACCAGTTGTTCCTCCACCGCGCGGGGTGTGGTGCCGGGGGCGAGGCCGGTGCGGTTGCCGATGCGGAAGATATGCGTATCCACCGCCATGGTGCTGTCGCCAAAGGCAATGTTCATCACCACGTTCGCGGTCTTGCGCCCCACGCCGGGCAGGGATTCCAGCGCCGCGCGATCATGCGGCACCTTCCCGCCAAAGCGGTCGAGCAGTTGCTGCGACAGGGCGACGACATTGCGCGCCTTGGTCCGCCACAGCCCGATGGAGCGGATATGCGCGCCGACCTTTTCCTCGCCAAGGGCCACCATCGCCGCCGGGTCGGGCGCGTCCGCGAACAGGCCCACCGTGGCGCGGTTGACCGACGCATCGGTTGCCTGCGCCGACAGCACGACGGAGACCAGAAGCGTGAAGTCATCGACGAAGTTCAGTTCGCTGCGTGCGTCCGGATTGGCGGCGGCAAGCTGTTCGATGAAGGCGCGGACTTCGGCGCGGGTCATGGCGCGGCGGGCGGGGCGGGGGCTGGGCC
>NZ_JABJWD010000087.1:0-45027 GCF_013155425.1 Gluconacetobacter entanii
AACCAGATATGAAAAAACAGCAACGTCGTTCCTCGCGGTCATCCACATCGCTGCCGCAGCAGACTGGATCAAGCCCTAACAGGCCCTAGGACTGCCGCTTTCTCCATTCATTTTCCATGGAAAGATAGCCCCAAATCCGTCGTTCCATGTTCTCGGCTTTAGTCTTCAGCATTGTATGGTCGTCGCTAAGTCGATGGTATTTATCGTGGGCTGCCGCAAGATCGCACGCCAGGCGTTTCTCTCGGTCCCCAGCAGCCTTAAGTTGAACTGCCTGCCGCGCAGTTGCTGCATCTGCGAGAGCGAGAGTGTCTTTCAGGTCTTTGATCTGAGCCTCCAGACCAGAAGCATATTCCCTGGATCTGAGCAGATGCTCCTCAAGTCTGTCAGATTCCGCGTTCTTCTGTCGCAGTAGACTTGTCATCTGCGAAAGCAGGTGAGCAAGTTCATCGGCTTCTGTCGGTCGCGCAGGCCGTCGGCCGTAAAGCGCACGTTGTATGGAGTTCCCCAGCGTCTGTTCGTACTGGTGCGATGCACGTCCCAACATGAACGCTGCAGCCCCGCTCAGGCCACCACAGTTCGACATCTCAGTTCCTCCTGACCCTAAAGTCAGACGCTCTTTTTCATTGTTGTATCACTTATCAGGGCTCGAGCACCAGAAGATATGCCACCGTTGCCTTGTCCCGGCCCATTCTGATTATCTGCTTTATTTCCTGCCAGAGACTGCTGAATCGAGAGCAACGTGCCCGCCATACCGACAACGGCGGCGTCCCTGCTGAACTGGTCGATATCAACGCGATCCACGTCACCAAATCCGATCATCGCGGGAACCCGCTGGGGCAGGATCGAGATCATCCTGAATGAAATGAACGCCAGGGTGACGTGAATCATGACAAAGAGGCTAACCAGAACAATCATGCCGAGGAAGTTGCTGACAATCCAACCGTTTGACAGCACCAGTCCGGCCGCAATGCCGAAACACATGTGGATCAGCCACGACACTGAATCAAATATAAAATATCCGAGGAAAAGCCCGAATAGCATCAGTACCGGCCGGAAGATGACATTGAACAGAAGGGCATAACCCTGTTTTGCATGACCGTGCAGCCCTTCCCCGTTCATGGTCATATGCGCGAGCATCCACAGAGGTGCTGCAATCACGGACTCACAAACCATGATGAACCACCCGGCTACGGCAAACATCCACATGACAAACGGGATCATCGGGATGACATAGGCGATGGTGAGGCCTGGCATAAGCATGGCGAAACAGCCGCCGATAATCGGCGCGCCAAAAAAGTGCATCAGCGCGTGCCCGGCCCCGGCCGCAACGGCGCCTTCTGGATTCCCGCTCAGAAGCGACAGCACGCCGATACCAACGGTCCCGGCCGTAGAAGAAAGAACCGACGCAGTGCCCATGGTGAGAAGGGCAGTCGTGATCATCCAGTTTCCAAGTGACATGAGATTGCCAAACGGATCCGTCCAGTAGCCGTTCGTCCCGGACGGCTCGATAAATCCGGTCACGATCTGCAGGGCGTAATCGTTCAGGTGCAGGGCGCGGAACAGCTGGTCGAGCACTCCCGCACCGTCTCCACCCGGTATTGCGCCCGTGTACAGGTCAGCATTCCCGCCTGGCGCGGTCACGCCGTCCTGCGTCGCAACCATGCTGTCGATGTTCTCCATAAAGGTGTCCGCAGACTGCACCAGGGGCGCAATGTCCGAGGCAAGATAGTTTCCGAGACCGGAATAGGATGGCGTAGTGATGGTTGGCGTTGCGGTCATGAGAGACAGGGTCTGGCCATTGAGGCGCGCGAATTCGAGATAGTAGGCTCCTGCGCCAGTCCACCCGAGATTATCCATCTGGTTGCTGGTGTTGACCGCATCTCCGTTCGTCGAAATCCCCCATTGGTGGAGCGCTAGCGTCTGATTGTTGACCGTGTCCTGAAGCTTCGAGCGCAGTTGTGCCGCCTGCGTCGTGAGACGCGACGCATAATCGTTGGTGGCATTGACGATGATGGTCATGAGTGGGGCCAGGGACGCTGTCGTTTTCGTCTGCCAGTAATTCTGCGCGACCTGCGCAACCTGGCTGCGAATGTCGCCAAGGATCACGGAATCAAGAACCTGTTTTTGCATACCCGCCTGGTCGACCTGGAAACCAGCCAGATTCACTGCGTCAGTATTGGGCGCCTGCAGACTTACGGCCCCGCAAACTGGTGTCCCGTCTCCTGCGCCGGCTGCCATATTGTAAGAATAGTTGATGATTCCCATCTTCCCGCCGGTCACGGACAGGACGGTCTGCCCGGTCGGGGCCGCAATCAGGTTCGTGTTATTCGCAGCAATGTTAATAATGGCCCGGCAGAACTCATTTTTCACAAGACCGGTCACAATCCCTTTTGTGCCGGGGATAAGGGGCTGTGCGATGACCTTGCCGTCTGGTCCGATTGCTTGCTTCGCCTTGTCATAGACGACCTTCGCCATACCGATGCCCCAAAGCGAGCCCTGCACGACAACGGCCTGCGCCGCATTGAAGCCGGTTGTCGGAAGCGGCCACATCAGGATGGCCGCAATCCCGATCCGCACGATCGACATGCTGGTCTGGTTGTTACCAAGGAGTTGTGCTGTTTCTGCACCCCGGTGGATGTTCATGAAGTAGATATAGCTTACGACCGCCATCGCAAATGCCATGACGAACCCGGAGAACCACCCGATCATGGTTCCTATGACGGTCGCCTCGTTGCCGATGCTGGGCGCGCCCGTATCCTGCCCGAAAACCGGGAATACAGACCGGATGACCTGCGCCGCCCAGTCACTGCCCGGATCAAGCAGGTCCCATGTCACGTTATAGCCCGTGCTGCTGGCTGCATCTCCCGAACCGGTCGCAACAACCGTCTGCGCTGCAGCGGACACGGTAAGAGCCGACAGTAACAGGAGTGGCAGGATGGCGAATACAGGGCGACGAAAGGGCGTCATGGTTTGTCCTCCAGCAGCACAGTCACGGCGCAGGACTGGCGGTGGGACCGGGATTCATCCGCGTCATGAAGTCCGTGACCGCAGTCACAGCCTTGTGCATCATCTCGCGGACTTTCTCGCTCATGTCTTCCAGCGCACTGGCCCCCTCTTTTTTTCCGGGCACTTCGGCAGCAGTCCTGCCAATCTCAGCATCGATCTGGGTGAAGCGCTGCGTCACACTGCCGGACATTCCCATGCGCTGGCCTGTTGCCTCGGCGGCTTCCCTTCCCTTTCCGTAGGCTTCGAGCCTGCTGGTGACATTCTCCAGTTGCGCCGCGAACGCCTGGTTATTCTGTTTCTCCGTCACAAACTGGCTATGCAGATCGGCATACCGGCCACCGGCCTTCATCTCCGACAACACACCGGCAACACCGTCAGGGTCGCCCTTTCCTGCATCTGAGATCGCCGCCATTATCGAGGAAGCTGGCCGCTCCCTGAGGTCACGCAGGGCCTCCACCGCCTGCTTTCCCAGACGTTCGGTCGCCTCCAGGCTCTTTTCGTCACGCGCGTTGTGCAGCCGGGTGCTGAAATCGGCGGCCTTTTCCATCCATGATGATGCCGGGTTCGCAGGCTGGCTATCAATGCGCGAGGCAATCGCTTCCGCGAGGCGGGCAAAGCCGCCACCGCGAATAACCTTGACGTCCTCCTGATCCCTGGCCGCCGCGTTCATTTCCCGGGTGTTCGCTGCCGCATTTTCCTTTGTGCCGTTGCCATCCATCGTCGATCGGCTTTCCGGCGCATCTTTTGCGGGACCTGTCTGTTTCTCTCGAAAGTCCTTCTGAGGATCCGTCGTATGGGTCTGTCCGGGTTGACTGCTGGCCGACTGCTCCGGTCCAGGCGGAGCGCCCTCCCCCGGCGACGCCATTCCACGGGTTTTGTCCGGCTGACCTTTCTCATCGTGCGCAGACCCGGCAGCATGGTCATGCCCTGGCGCTGGCTGATGCCCTGGTTCGGGAAAGACGGTCGCCCTCAGGTTCTCGATGGTGTGCGCGATGTCCGGGTGGTCCGGATCCTGACGTCCTTCAACCAGTTCGCTGGCAAGTGTCCGGATCGCGTTTACCTCTGGCTGCTGAAGGCGATGCGTTTCACGCATCATCGCAGCGACCACAGGTTCGTTCAGACCTGGGTAATGCGCCGCGCGCTCTGTCATCTCGGTGCGGAGAGGATGCTCCTTTTCAAGCGTCGGTCCCAAAAGGCGCTCTACATCCTGCACGGCGTATGCGACGCGCGTACGGAAGCCGGGATCATTATGAACGTCAGGCTCACGGGATTCCTGCCGTAGCCGATCATATGCGGCGGCCTGCCCGGGTGCCTGCTTCCTGTATTCGGACTGCACGCGATCAAGGGTTTTCAGCACATCCTCGATATCGCCTGTTTTCTGCTGGGCCTCAGACATGGCAAACCTCTAGGGATTGATCGTGGGGGAAGGCATCGGTGTCAGGCCGTCCTTGAAGGCGACCTCTTCTTCCTGCGCGACCCGGGCAGCTCCCATGGTCGCGAGGTAGAGCCCGAGACGGTAGTTCTGCAGCGCAAGGTAATTGGCCTGCGCCATCTCGGTGGCAACTTCGCGCATGACCGATGCGGGAGGCATTGCCTGGAGCGAGGCGTTCCAGCTTACGCTGGAGACCCTGCGATTGACTTCCAGCGCCATGGCCTGCAGCCACGACGCCTTGTCGAGCGGCGTAAGCCCCTCGGCCGTCATTTCAGCCTTCTGGTCCCGCGTGAGCGTGACAGACGGAACACCAAGAGATGTGACGTAGCCCGTGACCCAGCGAGCAAGAGACATACGACTGTTGTACGACCGGCGCCGGGTTGCGGCTTCACGTCCCCGAAGGCTGGACAGCTGCTCGCCACGCAGGGCCGCCGGTGCTACCGGCTGGATGAGCGTGGTCGCATAATCATTGGCTGCATCCACTGCGCCATCCGCGGACAGGGTATCAGCGCCGAACAGGCTGGCGGCACGCTGGTCGGCGTTCGGCAGCCGGGACACGGAAGAGCAGAGCCCCTGCGCCACGTCGTCGGATGAACAGTAGCGCTTGAGGTGCAGGGACATGTTCGCATCCGTGCCCTGTGACTTGCCGTAATAGGAGGGCGTCCCCTGACCTGCCTCACCGCGGGGATCACTCACGGTCGCAATGGCGTACACTGCAGAGCGCGCCGCTTTGGACGCGGCCACGGTGGACTGCTGGGCATCAAGGCCCGCGCAGAATTCCGGGTTCATCATATGCTCATCCCGGATTCCGGTTTCCTGCTGACGCCGTAGAAATCCGGCTATCGCCGCGTCCTGGGCATCCATGAGTTGCGACTGGGCACCGACCTGGGCTTTCGCGTAATTGGCAACCTGCGTGAAACCCTTCGTCAGGAGAGACGCAACGGAATTCGGGTTTGTAAGGCTACTGAGATTTGAATCGATGCTGTCCGTCAGGTTTTTCGTCATCGTATTGAGGGCATTGCCCGTGAACGCCTGAAGAAGCTTGATCGCTGCAACGACCGCGGCATCACTGAAAAGCGCGTATGCCGGACGCGGCGTGACTGCCAGCACGCAGACGCACGCAGCGGCACCAATGGCAACCATCTGCAGCCTGCGCATCAGAACACTCCGTCCACGAGATTGCTCGGGCTGTATCCGGTCGGAAGCTGGGGAGAGCCGTTGATATACAGGTCAGTCGTACCGCTCGACGTCCCCGCAATGGCAGTCGCAATTGGCGGACCACCACCACCGAAACTCAGGCTCGGACACATGAGTCCGCTACTCGAGCCAAAACCGAGCCCCAGATTAACGCCCGACAGACTGAGTCCACATTGGGTCGCCCCCATGGCGTTCCCCCATGCCGCCTGTGCGGCCTGACAGACCTGGCCACCTATCTGGCCCTCGACGGCCTGCAGGAGGGCTGCTGGGTCAAGGCCGTTCGTGATGAGATTCAGTCCGGTGCCGTTGAAAAAATTGCTCAGGCAGGACAGGCCATTGACGCTATCCGGCTGCTTTTCATAGGCGTCGTTGGCCTGGACGCGTTCGTTTACGGCTGTTGCCGCCGCCTGGGTCAGGGCGGCGCAGCCGACGCTTCCCGTAGATGTCGTGGCACCAGAGGCGGCTGATGACGTGGTCTGCGCATGCCCCTGTATCGATACAAGAGCGGCAGCCACTGACAACAGGACACGGAATCGCAGATGGATCATGCGGCCTCCTGACGTGTAGCCGGACGCGTCACTGCCTCCAGCAGGGCAATCCTTTCCGGAGCAAGAAGGCGATGAAGCGCCTGGCGCCTGCTTTCCGAGATCACGCCCCGTCCAAAAGGGCTGTCCGCCGACAACAGGTCCCTGCGGCCGCGCAGATAGGGGATCAGCGCGTCAAGGGAGTTGACCAGATCAGGCCATTCATGCGGCGCGACACCAGAGAGGATGGCGTGCCAGGCCGTCCTCGCTGTCATATCATTGTCCAACATCGCGATGACGTCCTCTCCGCCCCTTATGCGCCAGATCTCGCCGAGCGCATCCAGCGCAAGGGCGACATTGGGCATCGGGGAAGGAGGTCCGGATTTCCGGACGGATGAGGGCTTGTTCATGGAACCTTCCTCGGGTGGTTACGACGAAGGTGTCGGGCCATCATGCGACCGGTCAGCGAATTCGATGTCGGACCGCGACTTTATTATGACCAACATCAATGGCGTCGCCCGCCTGGGCTGCCGTGGTCGCCAGAACCTTGTTCCATTCCCGGCCGCCCTGCCAGTCAACAGGAACGCTGGTGTCCACGTCCGCCGCGAACACGACACGCACCCCATGTGGAACGATCTGGCGTACGGCGAAGCCAAGTGGAACCTGCTTTCCATATCCACTGGCGATATGGAAATATCGACGGGCTGGAACATTGCCGGATGTTCGAGGATCCGTACCAGTACCCGGCAATACGCCCGGCCCTTCCTGACCAGCATCTCCCGGTGAGGGTAAGGTCTCCCCGCCGGTCGTCCCCATTGAGGGCGACGTCAACGCCGGCCGGGGCGGAGTTTCCGGAGAGGTCGTCTGGACCAGATGAAACGCGGCAGGTGTGACAGATATGGGGCCAGAGGCCAGCGCCATAACCACGGCAGGCATAACAGGCATATGAGTGTCTCCATCAAGCTCTCCTGACAAGAGCAGCGGCCTTTGCGACTTCAGACACCTTTTTTACGGGCTCCAACTCGACTATCATGGCGTTCCGTCACGGCTGATCCGCTGTCAGGACGCGGCCAGTCGATATCTTCTGGATGTTGGAAGTTTCTTTTGCTGAGGAAAATGCCCGCCGTGAGAGTAAACGAAAATGTCCCATGACAATGGCAAGATGCAAGCCGAGGCTTTATTCGCATCCGGCCAATTATATAGAGACATCGGGGAAATCATTTATGACAGGCGGACTGCGCTTGACTGGACGCAGGTGCACCTCGCCAAACAGGCACGGTTGAATGTATCGGTCATACGGAGCATCGAAGCAGGTCGTCCGGTTTCCCTGGAAACATTATCGGCGCTGCTACGGGTATTCGAGATAGATCCGCGCGATATTCTTCCGCAAGGTGCACCGGAAGGAACATGGTTTGCCCATCTGGATCTGGTGGCATCCGCCACGCAGCTGAAAAAGACCATGAGGCAGTGTTCGGACTACAATCTGGCAATCCAGAAATTACGCGACATTATCGGCAATATTTCCAAGACGTTTAACCTGCCGGAAATACCGGCCAGATTGCCGATCGATCATTATTCACACAGTGTCGCCTTCACCTCGGGGGAACGGCAGGACCTCCTCGAGATATTTGGGCGCAGGATTCAGATCTTCAGGACGCTTCAGGGGGCAACAGCGAGCCAGATCGCCCATAAATCACATGTTTCCCTAACCAGCCTGAGCCTGATCGAAGCAGGGCTGAGAAATCCAAGCCTTGAAACGGTTTATCGCATTGCCGAAGGACTGTCTGTCTCCGTTTATTACCTGATCCCGGGAATACATGACGACGCAGACCTTTTGCGTTCCCTGGACATGACCGCGTGGGCAATGTCCGCGCAATCACAACTCGAAGCCCTCGCTGATCTCGAGTCCATTATTGGTCACCTCGACGATATCGCAAACTACTGACCGGGTGCATGAAGGTATGGAGACTGTCAGGAAAGGGGTCTCCTTTCTTATGGCAGGCCCCATGCCTTGGACTGTCCATTCCAGGTGATGTGCCCCGGCTGATCACCAACGCGGACCGGCGACCGCGTCCGGAGTCATATTAGCGCGTTCTGCGCTATTTATTTCTTGACGGTTATATAACGCTTAAGAGATATTATTCCCAAAACACGCAGCCTATCCCGAAAACGCGATGACGAGGGCATACCGCCATGAAGTCAGCATCGTTCGGCCAGGTCATAAAACACGGTCTGTTTACATGGCTTCAGACCTATCCCACGCCAGAAATGACGCGCGCCCTCTATGCCAGGCTGTGCGACGAGGTCCTTGTGGCGACAATGCTTACCCTGACAGTGCAGGAGGTAAAGGAGTCCGTCGCACAATGGACCGACCGACCCCAGAATGTTTTTTATGAAGCGCCTGCACGCAGGGGTGCATGGACAAGGACCCAGCTGCTCATCCTTGGCCAACGCTGGCTCTGTGGTGATAAAACCGCCGACATAGCCGAGATGCTTGGCCGCTCGGCCCGGAGTGTCCGTGCGAAAAGAAAGCAGCTTGGCCTGCCACCGCGCTTCAGGCTCTCAAAAATACAGGCGGAGACCATACTTGCCGAAAAGCGGTGCGCCATTCCCGCAGATCCCGAAGCTGTCCTGACATGGGAACAGGCCTCCCTGCTTCCGCATGAAGCCCGTCGGGGACGGACATGGCTTGTCAGGAACAGCCTCAACAGGCTGACCCTCACAGGACATAAGGGGGGAGACAAGGTACGGTGGCACGAGACCGCCAACATTGAAATCGCCTACCGCCATTTTGCATTTCAGAACCCGCGTGAAATTGCGCGGGACTTCCTTATTTCGGAAAGTGCGCTGAAATCCCAAAGCTGCTGGGAGCAGCTTCCACCACGACGCGGCGCGAAAGTGCCCTGGTTCATTCATGCGAGGGCCGAATATTATATCGGCGAACACCACTACATCCGGCGGGAATGCCTCTGCAAGAGCGGATGCTTTTTCTGGACCACCCGCAAGGGTGGTGACCGGGTCAGCAGACGATACCGCCGCAGCATTGCCGCCACGCATGGCATTGCCGCCTGAGTAGTGCCGGGAACCGTCAAAGAAAAAACGTGCTGGTCGCAAGATAGACTTCCAGCCTGCTCTCATCACCGTCGGGAAATGAGAGTAGAGTGATGACCACCTTTTTTCATGCCCCCGTAAGGGAGGCGCGCCATGCGGCTGTTTAATTCCGCAGTAACCAGGCGGCTTACCGACCCCGACTTTCAGGGGATTGTTGTAGACAGATCACTGCTGCTCAACATCGCACTGGCGGGCGTGGTCATCGTGTTCTCGGCGCACGACGCCTATATCCGTGCACACCCGCCCACACCCCTCTATTTCTACGTTGACGGCCAGAATGCTCCCCGACCGGCCGTGGCGCTCACCAGTCCGGTACTTGGCCAGGACCAGCTTCTCGGCTGGGCCGTCAAATGGGCGATCGCACCCTACAACATCAACTATCGTGATTTTCCAACCCAGATGAACACCGCGGGCGCTCACTACACGCTCAACGGATGGAACACCTTTGCAAAGTCTTTCATTACGCAGGGGAATCTGGCGAAACTCAGGGATGCAAAACTGCTCTGTTACGCGCAGCCGACACGGGCCGCGACCGTACGCGCCGAGACTGTCGTGCAGGGACACGCGCGCTACGTAATACAGTTCCCTTTCATCCAGACCTGCGAAAACGTTAACCAGCAGAATACGCAAATGCTGATGGCAACCGTGACGATTGATCGCGTGGAGGATCTGGATCACCCGGATGGACTGGCCATCGAACAGCTTGTCGTCTCGTCGGGGAGGGAGTGACAACCGTGCGAATTCTTTCTCTCTTTCCGCTGACCCTGTCCATCCTGCCACTTGCGGCACTCGCACAGCAGCCATCACAGCCCGGGCCGGCGGCGGCGACACCCGCAGACGATCCTGATACAGCAGCCGAAGGTGAGGCCGAGCATGAGGCCATTCCTTTCACCCCCGAAGAAATCCTTCGGCTGGGGGAACGCCTGAAGGACGTGCGTCGTGCCACGGAGCAGGTCGGCACGGAATTCGCGACCCCTAATGCGCGCCCGGCGATCCGTGTCTCCTTTGCGCCTGGTCAGCAGACAAGCCTGATCTTTACGACAAAAGGTTATCCGACCGCATTGTCCTTTGTGGACAGTACGGGACAGCCCTGGCCGATCGCATGGAATACGTCTGGCAATTCCGCCAATCCGGACGGCAGCACGAACTGTGCTTCCGGTAAAAGCGGCGCGTCGGCCGGGAATCCTGCGGTCGAGACAACAGGTTTCTATACCTGCGTCCCGTTCAAGGGCTCCAATACCATCAATATCGAACCGATGTCGCTCCAGCCCAGAGGCGGACTGCTCGTAACGCTTCAGAACGCGCCAAAGCCGGTCTCCTTCCTGCTGATCGCGGGACGTGGATCCTACGATGACAATCTGACCGTTCGCATGTCCGAGGGAGGGCCCAACGCCCGGGAGCCGGTCGACAGCCACCCCGGAGTGCCCGCGACAGGCGAGCCCTACATGAACGCCATGCTAAGCGGCATTCCACCAGCGTCAGCCGTTCCGCTGGCCGTCGAGGGTATTTCCCCCGATGACGTGCGCGCCTGGCGGATTGGAAACGAGGTCTATCTTCGCACGCGCCTTCACCTCATGACGCCCTCATCGGACAGCATGGAGCAGGGTGAAGGAGGATACACGCTCTATGCCTTCCATGAGTCCCCCGTTGTTCTTCTCTCCGATGCGGGACGGACGGTCTCGGCCCATATCAGGGACGCACAGTGATGAAACCCAGGTTCAACCAGCTGTTCAGTGATGCGTCGCGGGGCGGAAACCGGCGTCTGCTCGCAATCCTTGGGAGTATCGGCACCGTTCTTGGCGTCACGCTACTCATCTCCACCATCCACCGTAAGGAGCTTCCACGCTCGGACCCCGGCAGGCCGCCTGCCGCCAACCCCCTGCCCGGCGGCCTGAATTCCAATCCGCGCCAGCAGGAACTCCGCGAAGATCAGATCCGCGACGAGGCAGGTCGGGCACAGACTGCGGGACAGTCGTATTCACCTGATATTGCGCCGGGCACGCTCACCCATCCCGACGACAAGCCTCCCCCGCCCGCGGTCGCCCAGGAGGTCGGGGCGGACGCCAACCCGGCGATGGCCAAGGCCGCCGCAGCGCCAGCCCCGCACGCGCCTGAGGTCGTACCAAGCGTTCCCGTCGTACCAGTGCAGACGGATGCAGCCTTCCGTGCTGCCATGCCACGTGACCCGCAGCTCCAGAAAGACGCCATCACCGCATACAGACATGCGATCATGGATCTCGCGGGCCGTCTTGATGGACGCTTTCCGGTCACAAATGTCCTGTATGAAAAGGCGGAAAGTGGGAGGGAGCAGACAAAGAAACCGGTGGTCTCCCCTTCAATAACTTCGGCGGCGACAGCAAATTCCCAGACGGCCCTCTCCCGCGTCCTTGTTCCTGCCGGGCGGGGAATTTACGCACATACGGTTTCAGCAACCAACAGCGATCTCGGGGGAGAAATCATCCTGGAAGCTGATTCAGGTCCACTCGCTGGCGACAGGATGAAAGCATCCGTCAGAAGGGCCGGGGGACATCTGAACAGGCTGGTTGTCCGCGTTGATCAGGTCTTCCATAAGAATGATCCGACCCCGATCCAGGTCGAAGGTATGGTGGTTGCGCCGGACACCATGGAAGCTGCCGTGGCCTCAAGCGTTGACCAGCTATACGTTGAACGCTTTGTGCTTCCCGCCGCAGCCGCTTTTGTCCAGGGTCTCGGGCAGGCGATCGAGATGACGTCGAACACGACCGGTTCGATCGGAGCCCTCGGCAACGTCAACTACGTCCAGTCACTGAATTTTCCGCAACAACTGGGCGTGGCGGCCGGTGCGGCGGCCTCGCAGGTCAACAGCGCGCTCATGCAGCAGATGCCGACCCAGCCGCGCGTAAATCTTGCCGCTCAGGTCAGTGTTGGCGTGATCTTCATGTCGGACGTCGTCATGAAGAAGTAAGTTTTCGGGCACCGGTCGCATGATATCGACGAATTCTGCACTCTATACCAGAAGGCAGCATTCACCATGACCTCAGCCGCAACCGCAACCGCAACGACGTCCCGGGATCCGTTCAGCGCGGATCGCGGCATCGAGCCTGTTCCGTTCCGCAAGCTGGGCACAATGCCCGAGCCTGACCCTTCACCCACGCCGGACACAATTGCCGAGCCACCCTCTCCTCACCCGCAACCTGTGACAGCAGCACCTGACAGGAACCGACCCGTTCCACATGCAATAGCCCTTTTCAGGGCGCTTCCGCGCCGCAGGCAGGTCATCATCGCGGGTACTGCCGTCGGCGGTCTGCTCTCCCTCTTCCTCGTGATGGGCATAACAAAGAGGCAGGCGTCTCCCGTGGGCCAGGAAGTCGGAATGATTTCCGCCCTGCTACCAGCAGGCCCCAAAGCGTCTCCAGCGCCGGGGCACTCGCCTACATCATCGCCATCATCCCCGGTACCTCAGGTCTCGGCTACAGATGAGGATCTCAAGGCACTTCTTGCGATGAAAAAGCCGCCCCATCCCGCCGGCCCAATACCGGCTACCCCGTCGGCCGAGAACATGCCCGCGCAGAAACACGACACTGGCATCGAAAAGGCTGTTCCGACGGACGATGCGGTCCAGAAAGCAACCCGCCTGCAAGCGGCTCCCCTGACATCGGACGACCAGTTGCAGGTGCTGCAGCTTGTAACAGAAGAAGCAGCACTGGTGCAGCGGACCCGCAGCGACATCGCAGCACTCCGGCAGGATCTTGACCGGCTGCGTATCGCAGATACGGCAAAGGCTTCGGATCTCAACCGCCGGATGGCGCTCCTCGAAGCGAAACGAGCCGTGGCCGACGCCGAAGCGCCCCCGTCAGATGGACCGGCTGCCACACGTGCCGCAGCCGACAAGGCACGGGCAGCTCTGGAAGCCGCGGCGGCCGAGCCACAACCAGCACCAACGCCGCCGCAATCTCCAGCGTCCCGGACAGCAAAAATGCGCCAGATGCCTCCTGCTCCGCCCCCGACATGGACGCCGCACTACCGGATACTTGCTGCATCTCCCCAGCTTGCCATGGTGCAGGACGATGCGGCGCCGGCCGGGCAACCGCCACAGTCCGAAATCGAAATCGGCACCGATCTCCGCGGATATGGGCGTGTGCGCGCCATCTCTCAACGCGGCACGATGTGGGTGATCCAGGCTGAACGCGGCATCATCCAGTAAGGCAAGGACACATCGACGTGCAAGGTCTGGTCAACCTCGTCAACGATCTCGCTCTCGCCATGGCCTGGCTGCTGCCAATGGCCTGCTATATTGCAGCGTGGATAGCCTTCCTGACCGGGGCATGGGGATTATGGCAGCAGCGCCAGCCCCAGAACCCGTTCGTCGGCCGCCCCTGGGTGCCCTGGATCGGGATTGTCCTTTCCGGCGTCTTTGCCACCTTTGACAGGATACTCACCAAGTCCACCACCTCTGCCGGTCTCGATACGCAGGTTTCGCTGGGAGCCTCTGTCACCGGCTATACGGATGCCGCGACCGGAAGCGTCATTTCCGGGACAGGCCCAGAGGATGCCATCCTGTCAATCGTCAGTGATTTCGCCCTGTTCTTCGAAATGTTCGGCGCCTGGGCGGCGTTCATGGCGGTCGTTGCGTGGAACGCGTCGGCGACCGGAAAAACAAACCGCTCAAAACTCAGTTGCCTCATCCAGTTCGTTTTCGGCGTGATCCTCCTCAATCCCGTCAAGGAAGCAACCTGGATCCTGAGCCACTGGACAACGTCCGGCTAGGTCCTGTCCGCAAAGAAAGCGTTCGAAGTCGCATGTTGCCGACAGAACAATGATTCGGGGGACATGATCCCTCTTTCAACGGAGCCCTCGACCATGAACCTCTCTCGCACAGGCACCACCAGCGCGGCGCGACTGACGCGTCTGGTGACACAACGGGCCGGATACAGACAGCGTGCCGTCATGGCACTTGGCACATTGGCCGTCCCGATCCTCATTGCCAGCCATGCGCTGGCCCAGTCCGCAACCGGCAGCGCAAACGGTATCGGGGCCCAGATGCAGGCCACCGCCCAGGAGGGGCTGACAGCGGGCGGCTTTGTCGCTGCTGCATGCATGTATGTCGCTGCCTTCATCTGCTTCATCGGCGGCGTATGGGCGGCCTGGCAGAGCCGCAACGAACAGAACCGTTCGCCCGGAAAGGTCGGTATGGCAATCGCCGGCATCGTGCTGTGCGGTCTTTTCGCAACGGGTCCGCAGTGGATCAACAAGGCTGCCAACACCGCGTCCGGCGGCTCGGCAACCGTTGGTACGCAGGCTCAGGCCTATCAGTTCACGAGCGGCGGCTAGGAACCCGATCGCAATGGCCCGTCTCACCCAGTCTTTCCGGCTGCTGCCGCGCCCATGGGATCCGTCAGCGCCAGGCGCCAGGGAGATGGGTGAGCCGGACCTTTTCACATGTGCCTGCTGCGGCCTGATAACGCCTAGTCGCAGGTTTCCATGGCATGGTGACGGACCCGGGCCTGTCTGCGCCTTATGCAACATCCTGCAGGATCCGACCCGTCCGGCCATTGAACGCGAAGCCGTCCTGATATGGTGGCCGAAACTGCCGCAGGCCCGCATCATGACCCTGACCCGCTGCGCGCATCAGGCCCTCATGCAGACGCTCGGCAATGGGCCAAACGGACAGGATGTCGTCTGGCATCGTGCAATGGACGCGATCGCGTCAGGGTCGGACACCGCGATGATGCCTGCGCAATGCAAAAGCGCTCTCGCTGTGCTCCGCGCTCTGCACGCGCGAACGACCGAAGCCCGGCGGCGGCTGGAGACAACCTCTCCCCGACTGCTGGCGACTGCCCTGCTGATGGCGAACCGGACGGACCCGCAGATCAATGAAAGCGCGACCACCCTGATGGACGGCATCCGGCTCTTCCCCCTGGGCCGTCTCTACAACGGCCCCACCGACATCTACCCGGCGCTTGTCAGGGAATGGCTTGATGCCGATCCCCAACCGGTCATGACATGACAGGATCATATCAATGGGCGGTATTCTTTCCAGTCTGCTGGCCGGCATCAGCCTCGGGCTGCGCCAGCCCCTTGCCTCATTCTGCGATGTGGAAAGTACGCACGGGGACCATCTCATCACCAAACGCGGTGAATATGTCTCCGTACTACGCATCAATGGCCTGCGTCGCATGTGCACGCGGCAGGAAGTGGAAGCGCTCGCCGAGCAGCAGCGTATAGAATTGCAGGGTCTCCTTGAAGAACGTGGCCATGCCATCGTGGGATGGTATATTTCCGATCCCGAGCGCTCAGGTATCGAGATTGACCGACTGTGTCTCAATGGTTGCCGGTCCATAGCCCGGCAGATCGGAGCAGACCTTTCGGACGTCATCGAAGAGAGGCGCCGGCGCTGGCCAAACGTCATGCGCTGGGAGGCCACCTGTTATGTCCTGTGGACCCGGCCCAGCGTGCTGACACGTGAGGACCGCAAACAGGTGGCAGAGGAGCGCAG
The DNA here is from genome assembly GCF_013155425.1 of Gluconacetobacter entanii. Taxonomy (NCBI): domain Bacteria; kingdom Pseudomonadati; phylum Pseudomonadota; class Alphaproteobacteria; order Acetobacterales; family Acetobacteraceae; genus Gluconacetobacter; species Gluconacetobacter entanii. The sequence goes on from NZ_JABJWD010000087.1 coordinate 15,746, forward strand.
GACCCTTGCCTCCCAATTTCCCCGCGTGGGCAATACCCAACGTTTTGCCCTGCGCTCCGATATCATGGCGGCCCGCCATGAATCGTTCATTTCACGCGTCCAGGCTGCCCTGCAGGGGTTCGACATTTCCTGCGAATTCCTTGGTCCACATCAGGCATTGCAGGTCGCGCGCGAAGCGACCTATCGTGAAACGGCGGGCTCCGCCTGGAAACCGACCCTGCTGGGTGACCGGGTCATGCCACGACTTCCCGACGATCTGGATGATCCGCAGCCACATCCGCAGGGCCTGCTCTGGCCAGCGATCCGGGACCAGATCTTCAATGCCGACGCCGAAACGAAAGGAGGACAGCTCGTGACCGTGGGGGATTATACATACGCCCCGGTCGACATGACGATTGGCCCAGAGGATCCGCGCCCGTTTTCCGAACTCTCCAGCGTGCTTGGCCGCAAGAGATTGCCATGGCGCAGCGCCATGATCCTGGAGGGTGGTGGCCGCGCCGCCTTCGGCTTCAAGGAAGCCGGAGCCGGGTTTCTGGCGATGTTCCCCGGAAATAGCGACATTCGACGGGCGTTTGCCGCACTCAAGCTGGAGCGCCAGAAAAACAACCATAATTCCGTGCGGATGCGCATGACCGCCACAACCTGGGCTCCGGTTGGAGCAGAGGCGAAGCTGCGACGGCAGGCGTCGGACCTCTCCCAGGCAATTGATGCGTGGGGCAACAGCAAGACAACGCGGATTTCCGGCGATCCTCTGGAAGCGGCCATGGGTTCTGTCCCTGCCCTGGCGCTCGGTTCGACTGCGACCTCATCGCTCGCCCTTGTCGGTGACGCGTTCTCCATGATGCCGTGGGCACGCAGTGCGTCACCGTGGCAGAAAGGATCCATCCTCTTCCGCAAGCCCGATGGTTCAATCTGGCCTTACGATCCGACCGGGGGCGGGCTACGCCCATCCGTCGTAGACATTATCGTAGCTCCGCCTGGGGGCGGAAAATCCGTTCTGGCCAATACCATTCTGCTGGGCTTGATCCTCAGCAGCGCCGCGATCAGCAGCCACGGCACGAAGCTCCCCTATATCGGCAAGCTCGATATCGGGCCGTCCTCGCGCGGACTGATCGAGATGCTGCGCAACGCACTTGGCCCCGAACGCCAGCACGAGGCGGTTTACGTCAAGATGCAGGCAATCCCGGGCTTCGAGGTCAATGTCTTCGATACCCAGGTCGGACTGGAATATCCCCTGCCACTCGAGCGCGTTTTCCTGCAGAATTTCATCTCGCTCCTTGCTACGCCGCTGGACGGCAGGCCGTGGGAGGGCATGGACCATCTGGTAGAGGACGTGATTGATGAAGCCTACCGCCTTTGTACCGGGGTGCAGGGGGGCACGCCCAAAATCTACACTCCGGGGATCGAGCCCGACGTCGATGCCGCAATAACATCGCTGGGCATCAGCCTGCCCCACCATGCGGGAGAGGACGATCCGACATGGTGGCGGGATATCGTCGATGCCCTTGTCAATCTCAGGGAATACCGCCTTGCAGGTTTTGCCCAGCGCCATGCAGTACCGGTCCTGCAGGATCTGCTGATTGCGGCCCGCAGCCCGGAAATCGAAAAACGCTATTCCAAGATCACCCTGGAAACTGGAGAAAGCCTGATCGACACGTTTGATCGCTACATCATGAACGTGATCAAGAATTTTCCCATGCTGGCGTCCCCGACAAGGCTGGATATGGGGGACGCGCGCGTGATCGTTCTCGATCTTGCCGAGGTGGCACCATCCGGCTCTCCCGCGGCCAACCGCCAGACAGCGCTCATGTATATGCTTGGCCGCCATATCCTGGCCCGGAATTTCTTTCTCCATCCCGATTATGCCGACGACCCGCATATGCCCCCGTCCATGCGGGACTATCATCTCGCCCGCTTCACTGAGATGTATGAAACGACGAAGCGTGTCGACTTCGATGAGTGGCACCGTACCGAACCAGCGCCCCAGGTAGACAAGCAGGCTGTCCGCGACGGCCGTGAGGGGCGCAAGCACAACGTCCAGCTCGCCTTCATTTCACAGAACCATACCGATTTCAGCGAGGACCTCTACAAGATATCAACCGCCCGATGGGTCCTCAAATGCGGTGATCAGGAGACGGCAGACAGCCTTATCCGACGATTCAAGCTGTCCGATGCCAGCGCCTATGTGATCCGCAACGCGCTGCCGGGGCCGGGAAAGAACGGTGCGCCATTCTTCGTGGACATGTCGGCCGGAGAAGCAAAGTATGAACAGCTTCTGGTGAACGTCCTGGGGCCAATCGAACTCTGGTCTTTCTCGACGACGCCTGGAGACACGGCGCTCCGTTCGCGCCTTTACAAACGGATCCATTTTGCCCGCGCCCTGCGGATGCTCGCCACCGTATTTCCCTCGGGAACAGCAAACAGCGAGATCGAACGCAGAAAAAGCGAACGCATGAATGTTTTCGGTCTCGCGACTGATGAAGCATTTGCCGGCGTTCTGGACGAACTGGCGGACGAGATCGTGGAAGGTAGAGGCGTAGCCGCGGGATTGTATGAAACCCTGCGCGCCATTGATGAGCAATCGGAACTCGAAATTGCCAGTGAGTAAAAAGTGGCCGGTAATTTCCTGACGGCCTCACATCTTGAATGTTACGGTAATGTTGAGGCAAACGCCAAGGACGATATGGGCGCTGAAATCAGGCATCAGAACGGAGCACCGTCCATGTCAATAATTTCCACTCCCCCATGCGTGGCCTTATCCTTCTCTTGCTGCCTGCGCGACGTGGTCGCAGAAGATCGGCCCCACCGGGGCTGCCGTTCAGCAGCCAATGCCAGTCCCAAATCATCCTTGCGGATATCAATCAGGTTGGCCATGCGGCCCGAAAGACCAATTACGACAAACACGTCGCGCCAGAGACGCGATCCCGACACCGGGATCTCCCTTTTCCAGGCGCGCGATGGAACTTGCTGACGTGCCGACACGAACGGACAGGTCGGCTATCGCTATAGGAGGACTGGTTGTCGGTGACCGCGTTGAGGTTCACGTTGCCCGTCGCCAGCAACGTGGCCGACTTCCCGGCCGCGACCGTGGCGCCCGCCAGGGTGAGGTCGCCGCCGAGGGCGGCCGCCGTCAGGTTCCCGCCCGTGCTGATGGACGCCCCGAAATTCTCCGTCTCGGCCGCGCGGTGGCTGTAATCATGCTGCTCGATGTCCTGCGACGCGAAAGAGTGGCACGCCGGTGGGGCCAGCCTTGAACCCCACATAGCGATCCCGTCATAGGGACGGTCCTACGGCAGGCTGAATTACACCGTGTCGCGACGTGCCGCAGCCAATATAGCCTCTGCTGGATGATTGAAAAAGATGGTTCTTTGGAGACAGGCGTGCATCCAGTATAATGTTTCCAGTTTTGATGGACCATTCAGGACTCCCCATGATCAGTACCAACAGACAAATCGAAAGCAAGGTGTTCACGGAAGCTGGGAAAATACGTGCACCGATAGGAGCGCGGCGGCTAAAGGTTGACAGCATGGCCGGACATAGCGGGAATTTTGGCAGCTTTCCACGAGACCCGGCACCACAGCCGGGACAGATAAAACAAGCATTCCTCTTCCCATGCAGCGAAGGAGATATGATCTCTGCTGATCCCGGTCGCCGTGGCCATGATGCGTCACTCGCGATTAACGGGAAGATTGTTCTGACCGCCATGGCAGGACGTGATGGCGGGGATGGTATGGGCGTGCCTGGCGCAAAAGGTCACGTCTCGATCAGCTTCCACACGTGACAAATTTCCTCCCTGCATTCAGGGTGGCACGGCACGCTTTTAGAAGTCTATCAGAGCCATTTTAGAACCCCATCAGCAGGCCGTTTGTGGACTATGATGGGGTTCCATTTCTTGTGTCCCGCAGTTCCAAACCTGTTGACGTGCGACAACCGGCCTGGAGCGTGAGATTGCCGCCGCCCGCGACAGAACCTGCCACGGACATATCCTTGTCCGAGACCACGGTGACATTATCATTGGCCGCCACCATGCTGCCGACCTGATCGGTGGACCTTTCACTCGAGGTCCTGGTGGTCCTGTTGAAGAAGCCGTGCTCGACCGTGCGGATATAGGAGGACTGGCTGTCGGTGACCGCGTTAAGGTTCACGTGCCCATCGCCATCAGCGTGGCCGACCTCCCGACCGCGACCGTGGCGCCCGCGAGGGTCAGGTCGCCGCCGTCAGGTTCCCGCCCATGCTGACCAACGCCCCGAAATTCTCCGTCTCGACCGCGCGGTGGCTGTAATCATGCTGCTCGATGTCCTGCCACGCGCTCGCCGCAACCGAACCCAGCGTGATCCCCTGCCCTGCCACAAGCGTGGTATCGCCCAGCGCGCTGAGCGACTGCGCCTTTCCGCCAGCGCCACGCTGCCGCCCGACAACGGTATCCCGCCTGCCTTACTATGCCAGAAATAGCATTTGCTGGGTCAGTTCTCGATGAAAATTTATATCTTATAAGAGTCGGTTTTCAGTAAAAATCAACAGCCGGTCCCTTACTTATTATGTTGAAGGATCATTAAAAATATTTGACATATCCCTCCACTTAATAGTCGATGGGAAAGGTACATTTTCAAAAAACGCTCTGAATGCAGACACCACATCATTTATGAATAAAATTTCATCTGGTAGCATTTTTACTTTCCCTGCCCCAAACATCAAAGTTTGTTCACCGGTATAACAAACATGTGGAATGGGAAGATAAGCTCTAAGATGTTTGTTATCTTTTTTTTCCCGCAGTTCTAGTACGCACGTTACCCTTCCACCCGCAACCTGTATGTATGAACCATCACTACTCTCTAATATAGCATAAGAATGTGGTCCATAACTCCTTAATGACCTGAGCGCTTTCTCAATTTTAGAAAACTCATCTACCTCAATTGGCTTTTTGTTCTCTACTCTCAATAGCATAATCATGGCAGGCACACCGTAAATTTTGTTAATAAACCCATTAATTCAAATGTCTCTATCTATTATTTTATATCCATCTGAAATTTTTGTATCTGATATTGGACATTCTGGGTAAATCCAATCGTCCCAATTTTTTTTAATCCATTCGATACTTACTCCTCCCTCTTTTCCAGCACATTCTATCGGAAATTTACAGACTATAAGGCCAGATTTATAGCCAGTCGTTACAATGAGGCCATAGGGCCTATCCTTGTTCATTGTATCAAAAACCATAAAATCGACTCTTTCTTCATAAGGATATCTTCCGACAAGCCTAATTACACCCCCACGAAATACATCTTTATTATATTCCGTTATTTTATGAAAAATTGTCATTCATTTCACTCTCAAGTTATGCCTACCTGAATTATCCGCCGAACCGGTAGGATTGAAGTCTATATTTACCTCTCCCATGTGCTTTCCATCGCTTGATCGTATGACTTCAAACCGTCCATGCAGTGTATCTAAAGAATAACGCCACGACACTGTGGCGGGAGCTGGTCAGTCTGGGCTTTACCGGAAAATATGGGATCGTGCGGAAATGGTTGACGACACGGCAGGCTGCGTCTCCACAACAGCACGCCCGACGCCATGCTGTGCCTCCCCTCGGACAGAAACTGGCACGCCTCCTATTGACGGATCCTGGAACACTTGCCGATCAGCAGACCCTGTTTGTCAGGGAACATTTTGCAGCAGAACCCCAACTGGGAAAAACAACCAGCTGGGTGCGGAGAATGCAAAATCTGCTCTGCAGGAAATCAGAAGACAACCTCAGGCTTTTACTGGAAGCCGGAAAGGATACCCTGCTCTCCCGTCTGGTTCCAGCCCTTGAACGGGATGCCGCAGCCATTCGGGCTTCTCTTGTGACATCGTGGACAACCAGCCCTGTTGAGCGACAGATCAGTCGATTGAAGATGATAAAGCGCACCATGTTCGGGGGAGCAGACTTCGAACTCCTCAGGGCACGTGTACTTCCAATCTCATAGCGCAAAAATCACCACACACTTTGCGGAAGAGCCCAGTTCTCAGTGAAAATCAACACACGGGAGTCAGGCTGTTGCCAAGAACGACATGGGCACTGAAATCAGGCATCAGAACGAAGCACCGTCCATATCAATAACATCCGCTCGCCCATGCGTGGCCTTATCCTGCTGCCTGCGTAACGTGGTCGCAGAAGATCGGCCTCGACGAGGCTGACGTTCAGCAGCCAACGCCAGTCCCAGATCATCCTTGCGGATATCAATCAGGTCGGCCAACCGGTCCAGAAGACCAAGCACGACAAGCACGTCAGCCAGAGTGCCGATCCCCACACCCGGGTCTCCCTTTTCCAGGCGCGCGATGGAACTTGCTGACGTGCCGGCACGAACGGCCAGGTCGGCTATCGCTATGCCGCGCCGCAGGCGCGCGCCACGAAGGTCACGCCCCAGTTGTTCAAGAGCCGAGCGGGATTTTGGTGAGCCCATTGCTGTCACTCATATTTGGCATATAAAGTGTCTTATACCGTCATATATGAAATTCTGCAAATTCTAGCCTCTGCCCTTCACAACACGTTCCTGGTAGGAGATGGCACGTCGCGTAGAAAACGGTGGGCAGGCCGCCTGATTTCCAAGGGCAGTTTCTGGTCGCAGGGCGATCATCGCCCTATAAGTCTATTTTCTCCACCTTGAGGTCATGATGCCTGTGCCGCCAATCGATCCCTTCCACGCGCTGTCCATCAGCGCACTGGCACATGAACTGGCCGCGCAGGGGCGCAGCATCATTCATATGGAATTTGGCCAGCCTTCCACCGGCGCGCCAAGCGCGGCGATCGAACGCGCCCAGCACGTACTGGCGACCGACCCTATGGGCTATTGGGAAAGCCAGCCCCTGAAGGAACGGATCGCCCTGCACTATGACGAAACATATGGCGTTTCGCTCCGGCCTGAACAGATTATCCTGACCTGTGGCGCATCACCCGCGCTGGTTCTGGCGCTCATGACCAGTTTTGTGCCCGGCGCGCATGTAGCCATGGCGCGACCTGGCTACGTGGCCTACCGCAATGTCGTGCGCTCGCTCCATATGGAACCGGTTGAAATTCCGTGTGGCGAAAAAGAACGCTTCCAGTTGACCCCCGGCGCCATTGCCGCGCTTGAACCTGCTCCCGCCGGGTTGATCCTGGCCAGTCCCGCCAACCCCACCGGTACCATCCTGTCTCCTGATGAAATACGGCGCATTGTTGACGTCTGTCGCGCGCACGGGATCTGCATCATATCGGACGAAATCTATCACGGCCTGAGTTTTGGCGAACGCGCGCACAGTATTCTGGAATATGATCCCGATGCGCTGGTGGTAAACAGTTTTTCCAAATACTTCAGCATGGCGCCGTGGCGGCTGGGGTGGCTGGTTGTCCCGCCAGCCAAGGTGGAAGCTGCCCGCGCGCGAATGGGTAATCTGTTCCTGCCGCCCGCCGCCCTCAGCCAGCACGCGGCCCTTGCCGCCTTCGACTGCCGCGATGAGCTTGAAGGGCATATGGAAACCTACCGGCGCAATCGTGACCTGCTGCTGCGTGCCCTGCCCGAAATGGGGCTGCGCCATATCGCGCCACCAGATGGAGCGTTCTATATCTATGCCGATATCCGGCACCTGACGGATGACAGCATGGCGTTTTGCAAGCGCCTGTTGCTGGATACGGGTGTTACGACAGCACCGGGCATTGATTTCGACCCCATAGACGGGAAATACTTCATCCGTTTCAGCTTTGCGGTCGCAACGGACCAGATTGAAGAAGCCATCCGCCGCATGGTCCCATGGTTTCGTCACCAAAAGGACCGCTTACCCGTCAATGCAGTGACTTAAAGGGGGATATACGTCTGGAGCGCGTATAGCTGTGTTTCTGATCAGGAGACATGCGAATACGCACTTACCGCGACCCACTACTACGGACCATGCAGGTGGTTTCTTCCAACTTAAGTTCTGCGACACACGTCTTGATTATAGTCAGCCCCGCCTGCATGCCTTACCCAGATCAATACATTGATACCAAACCATTACCTGCCTGCGATATTACTACCTCAAGCCACTGCTGGAACTGAAATGCGAGGTGGCAAAACTATGCTTCAGCACGATCCCGTTACTCAACACAACAGTCAGCATCTTGCTTTTGTTATTTGATCTTTCTCCAAGCATGCCAAGCCCGACTACGTCCTGCGCTATTGAAAGACCATCCTCCCTGCCGGACGTAAAACTATAAATCCAGACCTCATAACCATCTTCATAGGTTTTCTGCCCCGGTTCACCGTAAATCTGACGCACCTGGGATGAAGTTGTCACACCATCATGAATATTCTGATCAACTTCCGCGATGGTTGTTTTTTTTATGGAAGCATCACCCGTGGACGAACAGGCACTCGTGCCTGCAATGATCGCCATCACGATGGCCGTTCTGATGATCTTCATCCTGCAATCTACCCTCTCGGCTACATATCATCGACATACCTCATTGTGTCCCATCGATACAGATTGTTCAGCGCACATCAGATGCTTGGTAGGACTGTCAGCAACATGGATGGCTGCCGGTGATCCCCTCACGTTCAGAGCCGAAAACAGAAAAGGGTTGCTCCTGTCCCACGCAATTCTGCGCGTCAATCCGGCGACAGCATACCCCAAAAGAGGACACGAATCCGCTCTCGGGGCCTGCATGAAATAAAAAGCAACGCAGCCAATTTTTGCTGCAGCAGTCGCAAGATGATCTTCGAAGCTTCTTCCGTTATCCGGAGAAGCTCATGAAACATTCTCTGCTCATTTTTCTTTTGCCCATGGCGCTCAACGCCTGTGCGCAGAGCCTGTCGTCACCTTCTCCCATTGCGACGACCGGCATGGCCAATCCTGAACTGGCCTTGCAGCGGTCAATAGCAGAGACCACGACTGATCTTCGTGAACTTGGCAGCATCCGCCCGTCTCCGGTCGTGGCATCTGCCAACCAACCCCCGCTCCCCGATGACCTGACCCGCCGGATCTGGTTCGTGTGGGACGGCCCGCTGGGCAAGGCCGTCGCAAAACTCGGCCAGGAGATTGGCTATAGCGTGACTGTCACCGGCCATCCCCGAGCAATGCGCGTCGCGACCAACAGCGTTGCCGCCGTGGTGGATATCCTTCGGACATTGGGCGATCAGGCCGGAGATCAGGCCATGGTCTCGGTAGACCCGCTTCACCACGCGATAACGGTGGCCTGGCATGCGTAAGATGGCGCTCTTTCTATCTTCGGCCATCGTCGTGACGGCCGCAGGCAGCCCGACCCATGCGGCTTCTGTCTCCACGGGGAAGGTTGTCATTGAGGAGGGGCAGCACGTCCGGCTACCGACATCGTCTCCATCCCCGCCATCGGCCCGCAGCGGCACATTGGTCCCGGAGCCACAGCCGCCCCAGCCGGGTGCGGATCAGGTGGACGGGGCTGACCCCGCCCTTGCCAATCCCATCAATAAACCGGTGACAGGAGCCTCGACGCTCGACGAGGTGGTCGGCGGCGAAGCGCCACCCTCTCTTGAGGCCCTTGAGAATACCCGCCCCAATGACGAGCCAGGCGGTGACCTGAAACCCGGTCGAAGCGCCCAGCTTCGGGAAGCCGCGCATATTTACGGCGCGCAGGGCGGTCTGGCCGCCCGGGCATTCGCCATCAACGAGATGCTGCGGCGCCACGAGGAGACACTCGACGCCACTTATGATTTCCGGTCGATCGTACTTCCGATCGGGAGCGGCCAGACCCTCATGCAGCCCCCCATCGTCACCGAAGCACAGATGGCCTTTGCGCTCAATGACACCGGCCAGGTGGCGCACGAGACAGAATGTGTTTTCGAGATCACCCGGGAGGCACAACTGACATCCGCGCCCCCGGACTGGCGCACGTATCTCGTCCGGACATGGGGCAAACCGCATCACCCGGTAGCGGCGGCCCTGCCTCGCACAAAGGCGGAAGTGTCACACTGGAACCAGTGGGTGGCCGAAGGCTGGGCAGACGGAGAGAAGCAGGCAACCGAGATCTTCCTCTCCGATCTGTCGCGCCTGCAGCGCGACATTACCGGCATGGCCCGCTACCGGGTGCTGCTGAACGCCGGGCGCGTCGAAGAACCGCGCGTCGTGTTCGAGCACCAGGATGCCGTGGGAGGAGGAGACACCCTCCACCTCAATGACCGCACGATCCGGATCGCGAGCCAGCCGGGGCTTCAGGGCCACGTCCGGCGCGGAAGCGATTACGGTTATCCGGAGCATTGCCGATGAATATCACCATCCCCGTCACGACCGACGAACGCTGGCCGGATGAAGGCAGGAAAGCGTTTGCCTGGGTCGAGGAGCGACGGCGTAACGCGCCAGGGCTGGACTCCCTCCTTCGCTGGGCGCATGGCCTCGGCGCCTCGCGCATCGACATCAAGACCGGCCATCCGGTCACGATCAAGGTGCACGGCGTGATCCGCTACGCCACATGCAAAGCGACGGACTCCCTTGCGCTGGCGGATATCGTCGGCCATGTCTATGCCTCTGACGGGATGGCCATGCTTGGTGTCGGCCATATCCTCGATACGGCCTACAGCGTGGCACTGGACCGCAAGGTCAATCTGCGTTTCCGGATCAATCTTTCACCCATTTCGGTCAAGCGTGGCAGTGGCGTCCACATCGTCATGCGTCCGATCCCCGCCCGGCCCGCAAGCCTTGACCAGCAGATGGTCGAGCAGGAAATCCGGGACACGAACAGGCTCAAAAGCGGCATGGTCCTGTTTGGTGGGGCAACCGGTTCCGGAAAGACCACGTTGCAATTCGGGCTCGCCATCGAAAAACTGATGGACCCGACCGTATACTGCGACATGGCAACCGGCGAGGAGCCCATCGAGTTCCTGCTGGACGACCTGCGTCCGCCTTCAGGATCGCGGATCAGCCAGACGGAGATCCGCCCCCCTACCCTGACTTTTCCCACCTTCACCCGCAGCCTGACACGCCGCGAGATGAGCGATGGCATCATCACGGAATGTCGGGACGGCGAGACCATGAATGCAGCCATCAATATCGCCATGATGGGCGGTATCCTGGGCACGACGCTGCATGCAGACAGCGTCTCCCTCATGATCCAGCGCGCGATCGCGCTCTGTCCCCCCTCGGAACGTGACAACCTGGTCTCGGCCCTCGCTCAGGCGCTCCGGTTCTGCATCAACCAGCGCCTTGTGCCCCGCAAGGGCGGCGGGCGTGTTGCGATCCGCGAATTCCTCACCTTCGATCGTGATCTGCGCCGCAAGCTGACCCGGACCGAGCCGACAGACTGGCCGGACGTCGTGGCCGACGCGGTCGAGGCGCAGGGCCAGTCTTTCGGAAAGGCTATCCGCAAACTGCTTGATGCCGATCTGATCACCGAAGACACCGCACTGGCGGAAGAAAGGAGAGACGCGTGATGTGGCGTGCAACGGCCTATCCTGTCCGGGTTTTCATTCTCGATGCCCGCAGCTGTTTTCCCATTCTCATCTCCGTAACACACTGGAGCCTCACCACCCTGCTGATCGGGGTCTTCGGCGTGGTGTTTTTCGGCACGATCTCGTTTTTCGGGCTGACGCTGCCGGCCGCGATACGCTCCATGCGACGCTTCCTCATCGGGCCGGTCCGCACCGCCCTGCCGACATGGCAAAGGAGGCGGTTCTCATGAGCGCGATCGACCTGGCAGCGATCAGTGCGGCGCAGACACGGCTTCTGGCCGAAATCGGCAAGCCGATTGAACTGCTGGACCGTGGCACCGGAAAAAGGGTGGTCGTATCACCAGCTGACGCGGCACACCCTGAAGCCTATCTGCCGGTTTTCCTGATCAGTGCCGAAGCCCTGTGGCTGGAACTGACGGGAACGGGCTTTGCCCTTGATGTCAGCAGGACGCCCGACAGCGCGCTCGGCTATGCCGTACGCAAGGTACGCGCCGGTTCATTTACGGTCGTGATGTTATGTCTGATCGATGTCACGATGAGGCTTGCGGAGATGGACGACGCGCTGGTCCTCAATCATCTGATCGACTTCTGGGGCGAAGCCCATGGCCGGATCGCTGATGTCGCGCCAACCTTGCAGGGGGCGACATGATCCTCCGCCTCGCTCTGGCGGCACTCGGGGCGTTTCCCCTTTTTGTCGCCAGCACGACCGCCCGCGCCACGAGCATCGAAGAAAATGGCCGCCAGATTGCAGCCTGTCTGGAGGCTTCGGCAAAAATCTCCGGCGTGCCCCGCGGCGTGCTGCTCGTCCTCCTCTATGTCGAGGCCGGCCGCCCCGGAATGGTCAGCCCGAACGGTAACGGCACGGCGGATCTCGGACCGATGCAGGTCAACACGACATGGGTTGATCGCATCGCGAGGCGATGGCACAGCACGCCCGCGCAAACATATGCGGCGCTGCGCGACAGTTCGTGCGCCAATATCGAGGCAGGCGCCTGGATCCTTGGTCAGGCGATGCACGAAGCACACGGCGACCTCTGGCAGGCCGTGGCATTCTATCACTCTCATACCCCACGCCATGGCAATGCCTATCTCCGGCGTTTCTACGACATCGCCCTCACGATGATGGCCAGAAACCGCAGGGATGATCGCTCATGAGCACAAACCGCGTCCCATGGTCATCCAGCGATGACTATCTGCTCTTTTCCTCGATCATCATCATCGTCGGGGTCCTGCTGTTCAGCTACATGGCCTGGAGCCTGTGGCATACGCAGATCACAGCCGTCTATCTGTGGGCCATGCTGGGGCAGATCAACCTGCTGCATACGTCTAATCCCGACCTGATGCGCCTGCAGGTCCAGTTGCAGGCCGCGCAATATCGACCGGATCTGGTGCGGGCGATCCAGCTTTATTATGGCCTTGCAATCCTGGGCAACGCCCTGAAATGGCCGGTGGCCATCGTGATTGCCCTCCTGGGCGGGTTATGCATGTGGCGTGCTGCCCCCGGCCGATTTGCGAAAGCGCTCGATCTGGAAGGTCTGATCGCGGTCCAGGCAGAAATGTTTCCCACACTGAAAGGCTTCGTCCGACGCCGACTGGACAGGCTTGTAACGCCCACGGATGGTATCCCCCTGCCCGCGGACCCGGCCCTGACACGTGCCGAATGGGGCGCGCGCTTCGCTGTCGATGCACAGGGCCGCTACAGTGAAACCGGCGCGCTCGAGGCGTTCACGCGCCAGTTGGGCCGCCACTGGTCCAGCATCAACGCCGCATCCCCTGTCGAACAGGTGCTTCTCGTTGCCTTTGCGATGCACTACCTCCAGAGGCGCCGAGAAGCCCTCGCCCTGCTTGGTGAACTCTCTGCCGGTCTGGCCGACGCCGGCCTTGATGGTCCGCATGGTCCGCTGGCGCCGCTCACGGTGCCAGAGTCCGTTATGCGCAGCGCCCGCTCTGCCCTGCAGGACAAGGAAATCACAAACTGTATCGATACGGTCTGCGAGCGCAGCGGATGGAGCGTGACCGCGCTCATGACCCTGCTGCACGAGGCCCGGCGTCAGGCGGGCGTACTGGCACCCTCCTCATTCGCCATCGTGAAGCTTATCGACCGATCATTGTGGTACGCGCTGCACTCACTCGGCTTTCCTGCTGAAATCCCGGCCGAAGACCTTCATCCCAATCCCCGCATCGAGGCCGCCGGCGCGCGTGCGCACTGGAGCGAAGAGCGGCGCTACCAGCGTCCGATCTACATCCCTGCGGTTGAAAACGCACTCGCCATCCTGCGCCCGATGCCCGAAGCATAAGGATCTTCCCATGACCCGTATCATCCTCCACGCTGATGGCCGGGCGCCCATCACCATTGAACTCGACGGGACAGGCTTACAGCCGCTCCATTTCCATCTTGGATCTGATTTCGGGCATACGGAGACGAACGATGCGGCAGCCACTTTACCAGAAGCGGCAGCAGCACGGCGCTGGCGCCTGAAAAAGGCGTTGCCCGCGCTCATCGCCGGGGGGCTGGCCGCCATCCTGATCATCGGCACACGTCAGGCCATGGTTTCCGACCGCGCCGTTCCCGACACGGGGCCCACTGGCATGCTACGGCCGCCTGCAATTCTACCCCCACTCTCCGGCGCGCCCATGACGGACGAAGGCGCGCCAGGGGTCCGCTCAACCTATGTGCCGGGCGCGCGCATGCCGGTCGATGGAAATGTGGTCGGCAATCCCGACGGTCACCCGGCGAGCGCGGAAATCGATGCCGCACGACGCATCATGGCGCAGCGGCCTGTCATCACTTATCCGCAACCCCCAGGTAGCGCGCAGACAGCGCCGACGGCGCCGGTTTCCCCCACGGCACCAACCGCTCCCGTGGCGCCCACGATCGACACGGGAAAATCTCCTTTCGGGCTGGAAGACTGACGCATGGTGAAGCGCGAGATCGGCGGACCGCAGGTCCACCAGCAACTGAAACACGGCTCCACCTATCGCGACACGCGTCCCTTCACGGTCCGGATCGCCGAAGAGCTGCAATCCAGCAGTTCCGGGTTCGCCCTCATGATTCTGGCAGGGCTCAGCGTGCTGGCTCCCGCGATCGTCGGGATCATCTTTCCCCTCGCCCTCTGCCTGACGCTCTGGGTCATGACCCGCCAGCCCGTGCTGCCTTTTCATCTGCCCAGGTATTCCGGCCTGAAGGACAAACACGATCTTGATCCCAAAACCCGTCGGCCGCGGGCGGCGGCAGGCATCATATATCTTGGAACGGACGGACTGACCGGCCAGCAACTCTGGCTTTCATCCGACGCGGGGCGCCAGCACGCCGCCGTGCCCGGCACAACGGGTGCAGGCAAAACGACATCCGCCATCTCCCTGCTGGCCAATCCTCTCGCGCATGGATCCGGGTTCATCCTGATCGACGGCAAGGGTGACAACACGGTCCACGGCGATGTGCTGGCGCTTGCCCGCCGCTTCGGGCTGGACGACCAGGTGCTCAATCTCAATTTTCTGACCGCAAGCGGCATTCGCCAGTCCAATACGTTCAATCCGTTTGCAACCGGCAATGCCGACGCCATCCGTGAAATGCTGGTCAGCCAGCTTGGTGAGCCGTCGAGCAACGACGCCAACGGCGTCTTTCGGGACCGTGCTGTCGGCCTTGCCGGCACGATCGCTCCAGTGCTGACCTGGATGCGCGACACGCACGGCGTGCCGATCAACATCGAGACCATGCGCTACGCCATGGAACTGCGCTGGATCGGCACGCTGGCCCGGCATCGTGTGTTCCTGATCCGCAATCCCGGCTCCGATCACCCCATCGAGATCAGCGTTCCCGAAATTCCTGATGATATCCTCTATCCGGCCCAGGCCTATCTGGGCGAACTGCCGGGATATGATTCCTCTCTGGCGTGGAATGAGCAGAAGGAAAACAAACCGAGCGAGCAGCATGGCTACGCCAAGATGTATTTCACCCGGGTCTTCACACAGCTTGGCGTCAGTCTCGGACACATATTCCGTGCCCAGATCCCTGATATCGACATGCGCGATGTGGTGCTGAACCGCCGCATTCTCGTCGTCACGCTGCCCGCGCTGGAGAATTCATCGGATACGCTGGCCGGACTGGGCAAGATCGTGGTCGCGGCCGGTCGCGGCGTCATGGCCCAGCTTCTTGGCGCCCGCCTTGACGGCCCCGCCGAGCAGGTCTTCAAGCTCAAGGCAGGCAGCGGCGACGCGCCGTTCCATTTTTTCTACGACGAACTCTCCGCCTACGTCACGGACGGCATGGACCGGCAGCTGGCCATGGGACGCGGCCTGAACTGCATGTTCTGGCTGGGGTTTCAGGATCTTCCGGGTCTTACGACACGCATCGGCGACAAAGCCTTTACCCTGCTCGGCAACGCCAACCTCACCCACGCCATGCGCCTGCAGGATGCCATGCGCACGCGCGAGTGGATCGAAAAGCAGTCCGATCGGATCGAGGTCAGTCAAGCCACGCATTTCGAAGGCAACTCGGCTGGCAGTTACCGGGAAGGACGGGGTGCCGAAGTCCGGGAAGTCGCCCGTATTCCCTGGGCAGACCTTCAGTCACTCATCGAGGGCGAGGCCATAACGATGTATGTCGGCCGCATCGTCCATTCGAAGACGTTCTTTGCCGCCGTCAATGGGCGGTCAGGCGCGATCCGCATGGCCCAGCCGGTCATGCTTGCAGCGCCGCTGGACCTGAATCGGGTGCCCCCGGACCAGCAGTTGCTTGCCCTCCTCGCGACAATCGAAGGCGGTCTGTTTCAGTCTGAACTGACCACCGTACACGACGAGCCGGATGTTCGCGCACTCGAGGAAGCAGTCGACCGCCTCGGTTCAGGTTCTCAAGACATCCTGCGCAATTTTGCACAGATTGGTGCAGCAGTCGCCGCCGCACCACGCCGGGTTGCGACCGCCAATGACGATGAAGAGAATGAGCATGCAGCCGGAACAGACATGCTGACACCATTTTCCTATATGCTGCGTGACGCTGCCTCCATCCCGAAACCCGGTTTTCGGACACCGCCCCGCACCATACCTCCCATCGACGGTCACCTGCTTGGACGCCTGGAGGCTATTGAACGCCGCGTGGACCGGCAGCCCGGTGTAGCCCGGCGTCAGGCACTGCTTCTATTGGGTGTCAGGGACGCTATGACAAAAGGCGCACCGAAGGAGGGCGCGGCCAGCACCGGAATGACCGAAAAGGAAATCCTCGCCCAGATCAGGATATTGCGAGAAAAAACCTCGGCATGACGGGCACGATCATCATCCTTCCCGGCGGGGAAAGGTTCCAGCTCGAATGGCGCCGGACCGACCCGGAGCGCTGGGGACGCCGCCTGAAGGCAAAATATGATGAGAGCTGGAGCGCGGAGCGTTCTGACAAGGCGCGATGCCTGTGCCAGCATCGCGGGGCCTCACTGCCTCTACAGATCCGTTACCGGGCGGACAGTCACAGTTATCACCTCGCCGTATGGCCAAATGAAGGGCCACTTCATGAAAAGACATGCCCCTTCTACAAGCCTGATCCGGAGAAAAGTGGGCGCGCCAGCTATGTAAATAGCGTAATTCGCGAGGGTGAGGATGGGGATGTCGCTGTGACCCTGTCGATCGGCCTGCGCCGCAAGGGACCACCCCGGCCAGTCGATGACACGCCGCTGCCTGCTTCAGATCGGCCCGGACAGGCGCGACAGCGCCGGATGACGCCTCTCGGGCTGCTCCATCTCCTGTGGGAGCGGGCGGGGCTGACCGAATGGCGGCCGCAATTTGCCAGACACCGCACACCGACAGCGGCCCTGGGTCGGATCGCCTCTGCCGGAACCCGGATCCGGGCGCAGGGCCGACTGATCTCCGATCTTCTCTGCCCTGTTGCCCCAGGGCATGAAAAGTTCGGACGGCGTTTCCATGCCATTGTCAGGACAGAAGGAAAGGAAAACCATCTGTTCCTGATCGGGTTCGTGGAGGCTCTGGAACCAGATCCCAGGGGCAATTTCACCATGACCCTGAGCGGCCAGCGCAACGGTTACCGCTGCTTTCTGACAGTGCCTGCGGCCGAGAGGAACCGTCTTGCCCGGTCGCACCAGCTGGCGGCAGCCACGCTCGCCCTGCCCGAAGCGGCGCGGCAGGCACATGTTGTAGCGCTGCTCTATGTGACGGCACGAAACATCGGAACGCACAATAGCCGGTGGAGGGGCTGGATCCAGGCGGAAGTCAGGACCGGTGCCCTGATGACCGTCTCTCGCAGCATGCTTCCTTTCGAAAGCAGCCATGAACTGGCGGTAGCCGATGCCCTCGTGGCAGCGGGACGCGCATTCGAAAAACCACTACGTTTCGACGCAGAACGGGATCTCGTTTTTCCCGACTTCATCTTGCAGGACACCGCGCGGAGTGACGGATATCCAATGGAAGTTTTCGGTCGCACGGACGAGGCCTACACTACCAGACGAGCCGAAAAAGAAAACTACTACGACGCGACCTTCGGAGCAGGTGGATGGTGGTCATGGGATGCGACAACAGGGAGCCGGATGCCGCCTTTTCCATCAGGCAGGCTGAGATAAAACAGGGTGACTTCTTCACTTGGCTGCCTTATATGTAGCACCATGAAGCTGAACTCCCATCAGGTTGCTCTGGCAGCAATAAGAAAGCAGACCCTTGCGAACACGAAGAGCAAGCGGACAGCCCATGCGGCTTTGCTGCGAATGGGGATTATCGATAGCAAAGGCGCGGTTACCAAAGAGTACACGCGTGACCCACGCATTGAGGGCATGCTTAAAGCGTAACTGCGTTGACAGCTCTTCATACATCTTTTGTACTCGGTTATCATGGTTGTTCTGAAGAGGTCGGCCGGAAACTGATTAACGGAGAAAGCGCACCAACTCCGTCGGAGACCGACTACGATTGGCTTGGACCGGGTTTCTATGTCTGGGAGTCCGACCCGTTACGTGCGCAAGAATGGGCATATCAGAAACAGCGCAGGGATTCCGGTTTCAAACCGTTCGTTATTGGTCTGGTCGTAGATCTGGGCAACTGTCTTGATTTAACGACACGCGAAGACCTGGAGATGCTCAAGACCGCCTATGAAGGCCTGCGAGAGACATTAAGCACGGATGATATACCGATGCCGGTGAACCGTGATTCCCGGCACGACGTAAATAGTGATAAACTTTTTCGTAACCTCGACTGCGCTGTTATCAGGTATCTTCACGATTCTATTGAAGCCCCAGAGTCTCATCTCGCACCTTATGATACGGTGCGCGGCCTTTTCCAGGAAGGCGGCGAACTCTATCCCGGTAGCGCCTTCCGGGAAAAGACACACACGCAGATCGCAATCCGCAATCTGGATTGTATAAAAGGAATCTTTCGTCTGCCGGACTCTAGCGTCGGGATATAAGGTAGACAGCCGTCTGTTCATCATCATGACTGAATCAAAAGAACAGCCACGCCGCCTCGTCTGACGGCGCGCTCCGCTTTTGGTGGATGGCCTTCTTTCTGCCCCGACGCTTCTCCTGCGACCTCTCTGGCAATGCCGGTTCCGTTGCCCATATCATCAAATTCTGTCGCAGCAGACGTTATGTCTCGCCCCAATCCGATTTCTCGTGCAAGTTCCGATCTGCGCACTGTGTAATTGGGAGCGACCATAGGATAATGAGACGGAAGTCCCCACTTCCGCCGATATTCTTCAAGCGTCACGCCATAGGATGTTGATTTTCACTGAGAACTGATGGTGTGGACGGCTCGCAGTGGTCCTGGGAGGATGCTGAAGAGTTGACTGTCCAGTGGAGGAATCCATCACGCCGCAGTTGATCCGTACCATCAGTTCTCAGTGAAAATCAACGCCGTGAGGGCGCTTCAGCGAGTGGGAATTATTGATCACAAAGACGAAGTGACGGAAGCATACGCGTGGCCACGGCTGTCCATATATATTTTTTTACACAAGGCACCATTTATATGCGATTTTAAGCATCAATAAACGGTTTTGGACAACTCAGCAGGAATCTAATTCCAATGGCAGACCCGATTGGCGGTATGTGGCTCGCGCTGAAATATGATGCAGAGCCATTCGGTGGACTGGCTGTCAAAAGCCAGCTTGGCAGTCGCCGGTCGAGCAGTCATCATAATTTATACAGCATCGAGACATATCCCGAAAACATGCGTCCGGCCGACACGGCAGCCGCACATCTGCAGTTTCATCTGCGACACGAACCCACTAGCCTTGAGTTGCTGGCGCGCGTTTTTGCGAAGACCGGACCAGGTTTTGTCCAGGAGTGGATAAACAGTGCACCGACAGGGCAATATGCCAGACGGGCGTCATTTCTCTTTGAGTTCGTCACCGGACAAACGCTCGTGCCGCCAGTCGACCTCGGCGGCAACTACGTCTTCGCACTGGACGCATCTTTTCAGGTAACAGCTTCTCCGGACAAAACGAGCAACGTCAGCAGATGGCGCGTCCGTGACAACATGCCCGGGAACCGCTTTTTTTGCCCCTTTATCCCGCTTTCCAGTCAACTCAAGACGGCTGCGGAGACGGACGTATCTGCCGGTTACGGTGAACTGGTGCAGGAGTTCGGTGAGAGCATGCTTGCCCGGGCCGCAGTGTGGCTGACAAATCGTGAAAGCAAGGCAAGTTTCACCATTGAAGGCGAGGAGCATCAACTTGACCGGATCCAGCGCTTCAGCCACGTACTCGCCACGAGAACCGGGCAAGGGACAGTCCCCCTGACAGATACTGACCTTGCCGAATTGCAACGCAACATCCTCGGTGACGTCACAATAACCGAGCATTTTGGCTTGCGACTGTCTCCGGTATTCGTTGGAGAATACATGATGAGGTACGAGAATGTTGTTCATTACCTCGCGCCTCCCGCAGACGACGTAGCGGATATGCTTGAGGGATTAAAAATTTTCCTCGACAGGACTGAAGGACAGTCTCCTGTCATGCGTAGCGCCGTGGCAGCCTTCGGGTTTGTCTACATCCATCCTCTTTCTGACGGGAACGGCCGTGTCCACCGGTTCCTGATAAATGACGTTCTCAGGCGGGACGGCGCCATCCCCGACCAGATCATCCTTCCCATCTCAGCCACCATCATTGGAGACCCGACGAGCAGGCGAAACTACGACCAGATTCTGGACAGGGTTTCAAAACCCCTGATGCGACAGATCACGGATCATGTCTCTTTCGATCGTGACATGAAGACCTATCCTGATGGGATAAAATCCAATCTCGACTTCTCAAGCCCTGATCTGGCAAGACCGGCCTGGCGCTATATCAATTTCGCCCCCCACGTTATCTATCTCAGCGCAGCACTAGAGATGACCATCAAGCACCACATGAAAGAGGAAGCCATATATCTCCGGTCGCACCATAATGCCCGGCAGGCACTCAAGGAGCTTGTTGAAATGCCGGATATGGATGCCGACCGCATCATCAGGTCATTACGGGATACTCGTTTCATACCCAGCGGCAAGATTCAGAAAGAATATCCCATGATCGAAAAATTCACGCTTTGGAACGCCATCTCTGAGGCGCTGAGGCATTCATTCTCTGAATGACTACACGTGGACCGCCCGTGACAAGAAGAAAGTTGTCCGTCACCAGACATGGGATCTGCAAAAGGATTGTCCGAGTGGAAAAGGCAGGCTGCCCTCGTGAGAGCACAACTTTGTAGACATCGCTTATGGATTTTCACTGAGAACTGAATTCTTCCACAAGGTGCATAACGCAAGGCTTAGGATCGCGATCCGCAACCTGGATTGTATAAAAAGCATCTTTCGTCCGGATTTATCGACGTAACGCCCCGAACTGGATCATGGTCCGGTCAAACAGGAACAGCCGCTGTCGGCACCCTACGACGTAGCGAAGAAGTTCTGCCTTCGTATATTGCCGCGTTCCTGAGCCAGCAGAGCGCCGCGCCGCCCGGTCGGCGGCGCGTTCCCCTTTTAGTGGATGGCCTTCTTTCTACCCCGGCGACGTCCTTGCGGCCTGTCAGACAATGTAGGATCCGTCGCGCCCTCATCACCAGATTTGGTGGCAGTGGACATTATATCCCGCCCCAGCCCAATCTCTCTTGCAAGTTCCGATCGGCGTACTGTGTAATTGGGAGCGACCATAGGGTAATGAGATGGAAGTCCCCATTTCCGCCGATATTCTTCAGGCGTCATGCCATAGGATGCCTGCAGATGCCGTTTGAGCATTTTCAGCTTTTTCCCATCTTCAAGACATATGATATAATCCGGAAATACGGACCGCTTGATGGGAACGGCAGGTATCTGTTCTTTTACGCCCGAAGCAGTCGGGACGGACAATGAATTGTAAACAGTCCCAATCAGCCTGATAAGTTCGTCCGGCGATATTTTATTTTCCGATACATAAGCAGTTATGATTTCCACGGTCAGCGCCAGCTGTCTTTGTTGTTCTTCGGGCATTGTCCATCACCTCAACAGACGAAAAAACTGTGGCCCTGTATATAGCACCGCTATTGGGAATAGTCCTCGACGTTTTCGAGGATTTGGCAGATTGCAGAACTGGTATGCTCTTGAGCAGATATCCGATAGGATCCTGCGCCTGCTCATCTGTATTTCATCTGACCGTCAACACTTCTTGCTTTCTACGGCAATCCTGTTACCCGTTTCCCGCCCAGCATCAAGACGCCATATCTGCGATAAGAGATCATCTGGATCCGGTGTCAGCAGAACACTCAGACACAGCTTCCTCTTCGGTCCAGGAAGGTCTTGAGGCGTGAACATGCCCGGAAGCTTCAGTTGGACCAATAACGCATAGCAGGCTTTCAGGGATCGGTTCGCGTACAACATCATTGAACCGAGTACGCAACTCCTTCTTCAACCAACAGTCGAACGGATCAGGATCTCCCCGGAAAGACACATCATGCATCATTGACCTGCTATCTACTGCTCGCCGCCTCCCTAACGATACTCAGCCGACTTCGTTGCGCAAATGACCAAAGCGTGCGTCAGATCTGAGATGTTGTCGCGGTATGGCACACTGTCAGCGGGATCCAGATACGGGTGAGAACAGCAGAAAGCCGGACGCTCTAGCTGGCGGCGCCTGGCGACGCAGATGGCACAGGGGGACGCCTGCCCAGCACCTGGGCGGCCCGTTGGCTCCGAAGCGTCTGCTCCGCACCCGTCATGACCGCTGGTGCGTTCCTGATCATGACCTGCAGCCTGGCGTCGATCTCGGCCAGACGCGCCTTATGCAAGCGCTCGGCCTGCCGCGCCTGCGTTTCCAGAATAATCTCCCTTCCATAGGGGCGACCTGACTTCGTCAGTGTCTCCTGCATGCGCCCAAGCGCGATCAGTTCGCGGATCCTCGCATCCCGGGCCTTGCGGGTTCGGGCAACCAGATCCGTGCCCAATGATTTATATGGTTTATGCGCCATTTTCTTTGCCACATGATTCCACAGATCGTCACTGGTGATGGGCGTCGTGTCCCCAAGCGCCCTCTGGTTCCGGACCGCCTCAAACGTCGCGCCATCGGAGATCATGGTCCATGTGGTTCCGCGCGCCCGGCTTTCCGCGACGTATGAGGTAAATCCCGTCGCCAGTTCGACGCCTCGCGGCAGGGCGTTGATGTGCTCATCTGAAGTAAGCCCCTGTGCCGCATCAATCGTCATGGCATGTCCGAACCCCAGCAACACCCGACCGGTCTTCACATCACGAAACCGCCGCCATTCAACATCAGCAACAAGCCCCTCCTTCGTGCGGACGCGAAGCCCCGCATCGCCATGAGCCAGAACCTCCACCACATCACCGTTATTTCCAACCGTGGCGCCCTTTCCATCCACGCTGCCCCATGTCCGACGATACAGCCGAAGCCGGTCGCCCGTAGCGATCGCGAGATCATAGGTTTCGCCGCGCTGATCAATAGCCTGCACGGTGATTTCATGCGTCGAGATCTCGCCGCGCTCCTGCAGGATTTTACGGACAGCACGACTCAGATCGGCAGCATCCTGATTGGTCAGCGCCGACATGCTGATCGTCTTGGTCCGGCCTCGCCGCAGGCCGGCACCGTCGGCGACCAGGGCATCGCGACGCGTCACATACAGCCGGGCAATATCCTGCAGGACTTCCTCATGGTCGCCGCCGACCAGACGGATCGTTCCATCCGCCCGTTTCATATCGATCGCATCCCGGACTTCCTTCAGATGGAACCTGTTACGGACGTCGTCATCATTTTCCTCGTCCGTATGCGCGTTGGCCGCAGCCCCCGTGAACTCGTGGGCTTCCAGATCGCTCTCTTCCGGTTCTGCGCCACGAAACAGATCAGCAATCTCGCGATTTCTTGCAGATACCTGCCGGACGCTGGACAGAAGTTCAGGCATATCTTCCGGATCCAGGACCCGGCGCAACATCTCGATGGCGTCCCCTGCCTCGATATTCTGCGCCTGCTCGTGGTCACCCAGCGCCTTGATCGTGCAACCAGTATCACGCTGCACCTGTAACAGGCGAAGCATCTGGCGTGGGCCGACCTGACCGACCTCGTCAATCACCAGTACCGTGTTTCGATCCACATCGACGTCACCCCTCTCCAGCCGCGCCAGAAAGGGCAGCATAGCGCTTGTGTCAAAGATGCCGGCCTCACGTAATGCGTCTGCCTGGCGCCAGGCATTGGCAATCCCGATAACCCTGCGACCATTCGTGTCATAACGCGTATCATGTTTCCACGCATCAACCAGCGGAGACAGCAGGGCCGTCTTCCCGGAACCCGCGACGCCGGTGAGCATGGAGAGCGCGCCGCCCCGGCCAAGAGCGTAGATCGCAGCCTTTTGCGTCTTTCCATGTTCGCTCGCGAAGTCAAGCGGCGATCGTCCGATCGCTTCTGTGATCTGGCGGTCCGACAGCGCCCCGCTCCGGTCTCCTGAAGCACGAGCCGCCTGAATCGCGAGGTCCTCCTCGATAGCGATCTGCGCGGAATTCGTCACCCTCAGCCGGTCGCCACGCATCTCCTGAATCAGCGAGACCCGTTCCCCGCCGAGTTCAAGACCACGCTGTTCAATAAGGGCCACGACATGATCGATGTCCTTCACCCCACCCTCGATGCCGGTGCCGATCAGGCCCCGGGCAGCATACGTTCTGAGCTTGTCGTGATCGATCACGGCGGCTGTTTCAAACTCCCTTGCGAGATGACGGGCAGCGAAACGGTAGGCAATATCGTATCGTTGTTCCCTGGTGCCCACAGGCGCTGCTGGCGTGCCAAGCAGACTTTTTTCCTCCCAGCCAAGACGCCTGGCCTGCTCGCGCCATATCTCATGGTCACTCGTACCTTTGTCCTTGTCGAGCCGGGCTGCCAGGCCGGCCATGGACAGGATGCGGCGCTTGCGGTCGATCGGCATATGCGCCCAGTCCGCTCCTTCCGCCGCGGCGTACTCCTTGGCCGCCCTGATGACGTTGCGTCGTCCCTTGCTGAAGAAATCCGATATATCCTGCGGCACGGCCGAGATGACCGTCGCCTGTTCATTCGCATCGTATTGCTGGGCGATGCCGATCCGGCGCAGTTCATCAGCGAGCTGTGCCTGGAAATATGCTCCAAATTCGTGAACGCGCGATCGCAGCCGCTTCGTGTCGAGTGAACCCACATGTCCCTCTTCCGTGACTACGACATTGAACAGGGCATTATGGATATGGGCATGGGGATCGCCGCCTGTTGGCGTATCGATCAGATAGGTCTGGCCTGTCTCCGCGTCACGCGCCTCGACCGTCGGGCGCGCGGTATCATGCCGGAATGACACCCAGGCGACCTCGCCCGGGTTGGCACCGTCTTCGCCCCCATGACCGCGCCGCGCGAAACCGATTTCCCGCGCGACATAGAGCATGGTGGCGTCGTTTGCCCGATCAATGGCGTGCCAGATGGCTGCCCTCTCGGCCTCGGTCGGCGCAAACTCGGCCGCAAGCGTAACTGATTTGTGTGGCGCCAGGGTCAGATCATAGGCACTGATCTTGCGGGCGTTCCTTGACCAGTCATCGCCATTATCGGCCCTCTTTGCTTCAAACAGGCGATTGAGTTGCGCGTTCTTAGGTGGTGTCTTCGGATCAATGCCAAGAGCCGCTGCAATCTCGGGTCGCATGCCCGGTCGCCACGAGGCCCGCCCATCGCGACCGGTGTAATAGCTGGTCAGTCGGCCACCATCCGCGTCAGGCACTTTTCCAGGCTGGGTACGGAAATCGTGCTCTGGATCTGGCAGTTCCTGCGTGAAATAGGCAGTGATCAGCCGACCGCTGCTCTCAGCCGAGATTTTCCGGAACGTCATCATCAGGCATCGGCTCCATCCTCATCATTGGGCCGGGCCGAGCGGGGCATCCTGCCCTCCTGAATATCGAGCACCCTGCCGGTTGTAAGATCAATACGTCTGAGCATAGGGTTCTGGGCTGCGATCAAGGTTACCAATCGGCCGAGAATCTCATCAAGCGTGGGCCCGTCGGAATCTTCCGGCGAGAGGATTTCAATAATCAGGGATAGCTTGTCCTCAATAGCCCGAAGCCGTTCCCATAGGTCGTCGCCCCGGACTGGGGATATGCCTCGTCTCCCGGTTGTCTCGCTCATCTTCATCGCTTCCCACGTCAGAACATGGGAAAGTGTCACGTAGCATCACGCGACTGTAACGCTATCAGATCGCACGTGGCGTGACCGAACAGGCATCCTGTAAGACGCCGCCGCGAGCACGCTCCCGACAGTGGCCGCCATGCACGCGCCAATCGCAGTTATCGTCCCGCCCGCCCCACCGTCCGTAGCTCCTTCGGGATTCAAGACGTTGGCTTGGTAGCCCATCGCCTTCGTCATGGCGTCGGCATGGTTGGCGATGTCATTGGCCGTCAGGGTGCCCGTCGTCAGCATAGTGCTCGACTTCTCGAGGTCAGGCCCGATATTGGACTGAACCGCAATCAGGTCGATGTTGCCCTTGGCGGTGTCGCCTTTCTCGAACAGGTCGGAAACGGACTTGACCTGCCATAACGCCTGCGCCAACGTCGGCCGTCACGCCCGTCGTCGATGCCTGTGCATCACCATCGAAGCCAGCTTGTTACGTGTTTGCCACTCGGATAAGCGGCACGTCTACATCGCCAATCCAAAACCAGGAGGGCAATATTCATGTAGGCACTTTGCAAATTGTGCCTAATTGTGTGCATTTCCATTAACGACCGCTACGTTATGTTAAAAGCAACCTCAGACGGAGACGCAACCCTTTTCCTGCCATGATTTTTTCATCTGGGGAAGGCATGCTATGATTTTATCTAAATCTTCTGTCATTTTTGGAAATACAGTCTTATATTCATCGCTTCGATAACGCTTAACAAATTCGAAGTCACCAAGGATACACCGAACGATACAAAGCATAACTCCACGCTCTTGCTCGTATTCTTTATACCCTCCAGATGCTGTTACGGCATACCGTGCAGGAAGCTCTTCCAGCATGTCTTTTTCACTATTAAAATTATAATGACTTTCAAAGAATGCAACGCCTTGAAGAAATATTCTTTTAATCACGTCTTTAAATTCGTTTGCGTCACGCCAATACGGCTTATCTGATCCTCCAGCTTCTATAAACATCGCTCTATTTTGAATAAACCGTGGCGTAGATTGCAAAAATTCTGGCAACATGTTTAGCGAGCCTCTGATGTCCGAGAACGTTACGCGCGATGTATGGACAGATGTTCCTAATATTTTTTTATATAGCCGCATTGTTTTTTTATTATCTAGAAATAGCACAGGAAAAGGCATTACTTCTCCCAGAGGGCCAACCCGATCAAACCGAAGTCCTGGCTCGACGACTAAAGTCGTATGCTTTAGAGATTTATTCCTAAACTGGTCGGATACGAACTCCCAACCATCATACCCTTCAATAGCCTCCCGGCATAATGCTAGGATATCATTCTTAAATACTGACATTTTATAACCCCATAGTGCACGTAATACGATAACAGGTACAGCATTTTTATTTCCATTAATCCTTGCAGTCCCAGCACGTTTTTTACCCACTGCAGTCGCACCGCCGATCATGCCGCCCAATGCCCCTTCTCCTGAAGCCGGGCTGTTGGTCAGGACGCCGACGAATGTCTTCTGGGCATCGGGATCATCCAGAAACAGGCTGTTTGCCATCGAAACCGCGATCGGATCAGTCAGTTTGTATAAAGCTCGAGACCACGCGACACCAACCGCCTCCCCCAGAACGTTGCCACGTCCTAATGTGGCGCCGACGGCGTTACCTGCGGCTTCAAGCCCAGCCCGGCCCACGCCCCCTTCTCCAAAAGCTTTTTTGTCAACGGACTCCAGACCGGTCGAGACCATGTCGCCGACCTGTCCCACGACCTGCGATCCGACCTGCTGGACCTGCAACTCGTTCTGCATCTGCTGGGCGTCGAAGGTGTTGGTCAGCGGATGGCTGGACGTGGAGGGCGAGCGGGAGAGGTCGCCACTGGTGCTGCCGGCTGCGATCTGCACGTTCGACCCGATGGCCGACTGCGTGACCGAACTGGCGTCCTTACGGGTCGCAGCCCCCAGCAGGCCACCGGCATTGGCCGCCATGCCCGCGCCGATCGCGGTGGCGGAGCTGCCGGTTCTTCCATCCGTAGTAGCCCCTTCGGGATTCATGACGTTGGCCTGATAGCCCATCGTCTTCACCGTGGCGTCGGCATGGTCGGCGGTGTCATTGGCCACCAGCGTGCCCGTGGACAGCTGGTTGAGCGCGGCCACCGCCGTGCTTTCGATCACTCCCCCGTTCAGGGTCGTCGTGCCACTCGCCGTGACATCAAGACCGCCACTGCCCGCATACAGCCCGGACTGGGTCGCCTCGGTCGAGGCATAGCTGTCCTTGACGGTCGTGTGGCTGAAACTCGCGCTGCCCCCGATGTCACCCGCGCCCCAGACCGGGACCGAGAAGCTGGCGTCAATGCCCGTGGTCTTCGAATTGTAGCCCGACGTGTCCTGCGCCGTGGTGATGGTCAGGTCTTTCGTCGCGACATCAATCGACCCGCCGCTGATCTCCGCCCCGTTCAGGGTCGTCGTGCCGGTCGCGTTGGCGATGGTGACGTTGTCCGTGCCGCTGACCGTGCTGTCCACCGCCGTGCTGGACGCGGCATTGGTGTTGGTCTTCGAGGCGCCGAATTCTCCCTCGATGCTGACCCCGGCCCCTTTCGTGCCGATGCTGGCCGAAGCCCCCACGCTCGCCTCGATCGATTTCGAGCTGGCGACCTCGTGCGTCGTGTCATACCCCGCCTGCAGCGCCACCTGCCCCGGCGCGGTCAGGGTCACGTCCTGGCCCGAAAGCTGGGACGCCGTCGCCACGATATTGCCCGACTGGCTGTCGGTCGGCACACCGCCTGTCGCGGTCACGGCCAGCGTGTTGCCAGCCGCCGCCGTCGAACCCTGCACCGTGCCCGTCGTCAGCGTCATGCTCGACTTCTCGAGGTCAAAGCCGATATTCGACTGCACCGCAATCAGGTCGATATTGCCTTTTGGGGTCTTGCCTTCCTCGAACAGGCTCGACAGGGATTTCACCTGTGTAATCCCGCCCTTCATGCTGGCCATGACCCCGGTCGAGACGCCCGTCATCGCCGCCTGCGCACCATCCAGGGCCGCAAGCTTCCCACTATCCTTGCCACTCGCCTGGGAGGCAGACAGGGCGATATCCACCATCTGCCCCACGACCGAGTTCGGGTTGAGCCCCGTGGTATCGCCGATGAACAGTGACTTGTGCGTCTGGGTCTGGGTGGCGACATCCTCAAGCGCATTGAATGACACCGACGATCCCGTGACCGTCGCATCCTTCGTAACCGGCCGCTCTGGGCCGCCTTGATTATGCGGCCTGTCTGTGCAGTGTATTCACGGGTTTCCAGTTCCATGGCAACAGTTCGTGG
>NZ_JABJWD010000088.1:0-6640 GCF_013155425.1 Gluconacetobacter entanii
GCCATCGCGTCCCGCCCCGCCACCGTCCGCCGCGACGATGGCCGAACGGGCCGCCGCCGATGCACGCGCCTGCGCCGCCCGCGCCACCACGGTGGAGGAACTGCACGCCGTCATGGCCGCGTTCGAACACTGCGCCCTGCGTGACACCGCGACCCATACCGTCGCCCCCCAGGGCAGGCCCGGCGCGCATGTCATGGTGGTGGGCGAGGCCCCCGACGCGGACGAGGACCGCGGCGGCGTGGCGTTCTGTGGGGAGACGGGGCGCCTGACCGACCGGATGTTCGGCTCCATCGGCCTGTCGCGCGACGACCTGTTCCTTGCCCCCGTCATCGCATGGCGGCCACCGGGGGGGCGTCCGCCCTCCGCCATGGAGCTGAAATCATGCCTGCCATTCCTGCAACGCCTGATTGTGCTGGCCCGGCCGCGCCGCCTGATCCTGATGGGCAACATCCCCGTCGCCCTCCTGACGGGGGAACGCATAACGGCGGCGCGCGCACGCGGGCGGTGGCGCGACATCACCATGCCGCCAAACCTGTCCGAAACAGGCAACAATTCAGGCACGGCGCACGTTATCCCCGCATTGCCGATGCGCCACGCACAGCAGTTGCGCGCCAGTCCGACAGCACGCCGTGATGCATGGAAAGACATGCTGGAGTTACGCAAAACGTTACAGGAAGACGGATACAATCATGGCGCGTAATCATGATATATTAACAGGTGTCCATTCATTAACATCAGGTATATCAACCTGCGTTTCAGGACGTGTTTTCAAGGATATATTTCGGTTCCAATAACTGTTGTGAAATCTTATTGATAAGCGTCCGACGCAATTGGGTTGCTTTCTTGCTCGCAAGGTCCTAAACCCCGCGAGCCATGCGAGGGATAAATCATACCCCCCCCACCGCGGTAACCGCATTCCTGGCGGGTGCCGCATTCCTGGCAGGAGCAGCCTTCGCGCCGCTTCGTGCCCAATCGGTGGACCACAGGGCGCTGGATCCGGATGGATCAGCCCAGAGCGGCCACAACGAGGAAACAGCGCTTGCGCTTCCACGCTTCCCGACCCGGGGCGGTGGCAGTGTCAGCCTGCCGCGTGTGCTTGCGCCTGACGACGCGGCACGCATCCGCAGGATTTTCGCCCTGCAGCGCGAAGGCCGCTTTGACGCCGCCATCAGCCAGACCGCCAGCATCCATGACGACCTGCTGCTTGGCGACCTTCTGGCCGCGCGCTACCTGAACCCCGCCTATCACCCCAGCACGGGGCAGTTGCGCATGTGGCTGCGGACCTTCTCCTCCCTGGCGGATTCCCCGGCCATCCATGCCCTGCTTGTGGCGCAGGCGCCGCGCGGAACCCCGCTGCCGCCCGCACCACCCGACATCGCGCTGGGCAGCGTACGGGCACCCGCACACGTCCACCTGCCGGAGGAGGACGATCCCTCCCTGCGGGTCTTCACCCGCAACAGCCTGCTGGACCATACGGTGCGGGAGCGCACGTCGCAGGGCGTCAAGGGCGCCCGCAGCGCGCTGCACCTGATCCAGGCGACGCCGGGCCTGAACCCCCTGTATGCCGCCCACCTGCGGACCGAGGTCGCGATGACCCTGTTCAGCGCGGGCGAAAACCGCCTCGCCCTGAGCATCGCGCGTGAGGCGTTCGAGACATCCTCCGGCCGCCTCGGCCTTGCGGGCTATGTCGCGGGCCTCGCGGCCTGGCGGCAGGGACGCCCCGACCAGGCCGAACCCCTGTTCGAGGCCGCGTCGCGCGCGCCCCTGACACCGGGCAGCATCCGTGCGGGCGCCGCCTTCTGGGCCGCGCGTTCGCACCGCGCGGTGGGCGACGTCGCGGCGTACGAGCCATGGCTGCATCGCGCCGCCGCCGCCCCGCACACATTCTATGGCATGCTGGCCAGCCAGGCGCTGGGCCTGCGTCATGCCGCCCCCACCCACCCCGGCACGATCGGGGACGGGGCGTCCATGTCGCTGGCCGATGACCGGCACCCGCTGCATGAAGGCACCCCGGTGATGGGTGAAATCGACGTGGAGGCCGTCGCCGCGACACCTGCCGGGCGCAGGGCCTTCGCCCTGGCGCAGGTGGGTGAAAACGCCCGCGCCGAAGCCACCCTGCGCCGCCTGTGGCCCGATGTGCAGAACGATGCCGCGCTGTGCCGCTCCCTCCAGCTTGTGGCGGATGCCATGGGCATGAAGGAACTGGCGTCGCAGATGGCGCTGCTGATCCAGTCGCAGGCAGGGGACCAGTCGGACCGCGAGACGCGCTTCCCCCTGCCGCCGCTGCATCCTGACCACGGGTTCCGCATGGACCCGGCGCTGGTGTATGCGCTGACACGGCTGGAATCCAATTTCGATGCCAATGCGGTTTCCGGTTCCGGGGCGCACGGCCTGATGCAGGTGATGCCGGTGACGGCGGGCTTCGTCACCCACAGCGGCATGGACTATGCCGGGCGTCCGGCGGCCCTGCATGACCCCGGCCACAACCTGGAGATCGGGCAGCTTTACGTCCTTTACCTGGCGCAGCTTTCGACCCAGCACCCGGGGCCGCACGCACCGGCCGGGGGCGACCTGATCCGCATGCTCGCCAGTTACAACGCCGGGCCATCCGCCATCGCCCGCCGCGCCGCCAACGGCACGGACGAGGCCGATGACCCGCTGCTGTATATCGAGCAGTTGCCCAATAACGAGACCCGCGATTATGTCCGTCGCGCCTTTACCTACCTGTGGATCTATGCCGACAGGCTTCACCTGCCCTCACCTTCGCTGGAGACGCTGGCCCGCAACGAATGGCCCGCCTTCAGCCCCGAGCAGAACCTCGTGCACGGCGGTTCACGCACGATCCACTGACATCTGCCCTCCGGCGTAAAAAACCACGCAGGCGGATAACATCCGGGCAGCTTGCCCGGACCCGGCAGGGAGCACGCTCCCTGCACCCTGATCCATTTAAAAGTAGTGGTTTCCAAAGGGTCGCGCCCTTTGGTGGGGGTTCGGGGGCAAAGCCCCTGAACACTGCCCTGCCACAAAAAACCACGCAGGCGGCCAGCATCCGGGCAGCTTGCCCGGACCCGGCAGGGAGCACGCTCCCTGCATCTTGATCCATTTAAAAGTAGTGGTTTCCAAAGGGCCGCGCCCTTTGGTGGGGGTTCGGGGGCAAAGCCCCTGAACACTGCCCTGCCACAAAAAACCACGCAGGCGGCCAGCATCCGGGCAGCTTGCCCGGACCCGGCAGGGAGCACGCTCCCTGCATCTTGATCCATTTAAAAGTAGTGGTTTCCAAAGGGCCGCGCCCTTTGGTGGGGGTTCGGGGGCAAAGCCCCCGGGAACCAGCCTCAGTTCTCCGCCAGCACCTGACGGCTGGCGCGGACACGCACCACGCGCCGTCCCTCCATTTCCAGCACCTCGAACAGCCAGCCGGAAAACACGACCTTGTCGCCGCGTGCGGGCACACGCCGCAACAGCGCAAGGATCAGGCCGCCAAGGGTATGGTAGCTGCCTTCCGCCGGCAGGTCCGACAGGTCCAGCCTGTGCTTGACCTCATCGGCCGGCATGGACCCGTCAAGCACCAGCACATTGTCATGGGCGATCCGCTGCGGCGGGGTGCTGCCGGGTTCGTGCTGTTCGCCCACGATGGCGCCGAACAGGTCGGAGGACGTCACGATTCCCTCGAACGAGCCATATTCGTCCAGCACCAGCGCCAGGCCGAGCGGCGATGAACGCATCCGGTCCAGCATGTCGAACGCCGACAGCGTATCCGGCACGGAAATGGGACGCCGCAGTCCGGCCTCGACCGAAGGACTCTTGCCATCAAGGAAGCGGTCCAGCATGTCCTTGGCGAGGATGACGCCCACCGGATTGTCCACCCCCCCGTCACAGACCACGATGCGCGAATAGGTGGTGGAGCGCAGGATGCGTAGCAGTTCCGCGCGCGGGACATGGCGCTCGATCCAGCACAGTTCGGTGCGCGGCGTCATGATCGCGCGCACGGGCCGGTCCGCCATGCGCAGCAGGCGCTCGATCATGTCGCGCTCCTCCTGCTCCAGCACGCCCGCCTGCGCGCCCTCGGCGATGTAGGCGCGCAGTTCCTCTTCCGTCAGGGCCGTGCTGGCATGCGCATTGACCCGCATCAGGCGCAGCACCAGTTCCGACGCCCGCCCCAGCAGCCAGACCACCGGGCGCGAAATCCAGGCGAGTCCCTCCAGCGGCAGGGCAAGGCGGGCGGCGATCTGTTCAGGCTGGCGCAGGGCGATCTGCTTGGGCACCAGTTCACCGCCCACCAGCATGATGGCGGTGATGCTGCTGACGACTACGGTCATCGAAATTTCGCTGGCGAACGGGGCAAGGCGGGGAAAGTGCAGCAGCCAGTGCGTCATCCGCGCCTCGATGCTGGTGCCGCCGAACGTGCCCTCCAGAATCGAGACAAGGGTCATCCCGACCTGCACCGTCGGCAGGAAGCCCTGCGGGTCGTTCGCCAGCTTCAGCGCCCGGTCCGCCCCCTTGACCCCGGCCTTTGACATGACCGCAAGACGTGCGCGCCGTGCGGAAATCAGCGCCAGTTCCCCCATCGCGAACACACCGTTGAGGAGAACAAGGCAGAATATGATAATCAGGGAGACAAGCATGATGCCGCGATCCTAGAGCATATCGCGCGCGTCGATGACACCCGAAATCATGCACATCCCCAACCCAGACCGAATCGGTCCCGATTCGCGGCGGGTCATTTTCCTGTGCCGGATACAGAAATGGCAGGGACATGCCCCGCCATTCCGTTACCTTTTATCCTGCTCCATGGCCCGGACGGGCATGGGATCAGTCGGCGGCGGCCGCCGTTTCCGGCTGCGCGGACACCTTGTTCACGCGCGGGGGGGCTGCCGGCTTCTTGCGGGCCGCCAGTTCCTCCATCTTCGCATCGACATGCTGCGTGAAGACGTATTCCGCCGGGCGCTGGTTCGCCAGCGAGATTTCCGGCACCATCGGCTTTTCCGTTTCCGGCCCGAACAGCGCGACCTTGGCGATGTGCCACGGACGACGCACCGCATCCATCACCGCCGTCGATTCGTAGCCCGAATGGACCATGCAGTCGGCGCACTTTTCATAGTTGCCGGTGCCGTACGAATCCCAGTTGGTGTCGGCCATCAGCTCTTCAAAGCTCTTGGCGTAGCCTTCGCCCAGCAGGTAGCACGGGCGCTGCCAGCCAAAGACGTTGCGCAGCGGCTTGCCCCACGGGGTGCAGTGGTACTGCTCGTTCCCGGCAAGGAAGTTCAGGAACAGCGGCGACTGCGTGAAGCGCCACTTCTTGCCCTTGCCAAGGCGGAAGATGTCGCGGAACAGCTGCTTCGTCTTCTGGCGGTTCAGGAAGTGTTCCTGGTCCGGCGCGCGCTCATAGGCATAGCCGGGGGCGGTCATGATGCCGTCCACGCCCATGGCCATCACCTCGTCAAAGAACGCGGCGACACGCTTGGGGTCCGCGCCATCGAACAGGGTGCAGTTGATGGACACGCGGAAACCACGGGCCTTCGCCTTCTTGATGGCCGCGACGGCGCGTTCGTACACGCCTTCCTGGCAGACGGAGGCGTCATGCATCGCCGGGTCGCCATCAAGATGCACGTCCCAAGAGAAGAAGGGGCTCGGCTCGTAATCGTCGAGCTTCTTTTCCAGCAGCAGCGCGTTGGTGCAGAGATAGACGTATTTCTTGCGCGCGATAAGCTGGCGGATGATCTCCGGCATTTCCTTGTGCAGCAGCGGTTCGCCACCGGCCACGGCAATGACGGGGGCGCCTGCCTCCGTATCCGCGTCCAGGCATTCCTGCACGGTCATGCGCTGGTTCAGGATCTGCGCGGGATAATCGATCTTGCCGCAGCCCGCGCATGCAAGGTTGCAGCGGAACAACGGTTCGAGCATCAGCACCAGCGGATAGCGCTGGCGGCGCGTCAGGTGCTGTTTGACGACGTAGGCGCCCACCCGGACGGCCTGCATAATAGGAACGGCCATGAAACCTCTGCTCCTGCACCGGCGCACGGACGCCGGTCTTGATTCCAAATCATGTAGTCCGGACTATGGACACGTCCGATCGCAAGAAAACAACCCCGACAGGTGTCAGCCGTGCATCAAGAACATGGCGAGGTTGCGGAGTTGTTACGACACATGAACACTTTGGCGGCTGTATAGGACAAAAAACATCCTGTATTCAATTGCTATCGTATGGGGTGTGGCGAATTCACAACACACGGCGATTTAGTATTTATCCACCCTTGCCATAACGTGCGCAAGGGGCGAACACCTTGCGGTCGTCATGAATGACCATGACCATGTCGCATGATACCCGGCTGTCGCGACCGTCGCCCCCATGGATACGGGCGGGCCGTGATGCCGGGCATGAGGCGGCCGACCAAGAAACCGGTTCAGGGTCTGACCCGTTTCCCCGGACAGATCCCGACAAAGATAAATGGACGCGACCATCATGGACCAGCCGAAGGCAGCCCCCAAGCACGACGCCCCCCCGTCTGCGGCTTCGCCAGGAGGTTCTGCGGAAGCTTCTTCCGGGACCCGGCCCGAGGCGGACCGGTGGGGCTCGATCCCGACGCTGGGCCGTTTTGCGCAACTGGACCGTGTGCGTTACCCGCATGACATGCGCAACCTT
>NZ_JABJWD010000089.1:0-1541 GCF_013155425.1 Gluconacetobacter entanii
CAACCAGATATGAAAAAACAGCAACGTCGTTCCTCGCGGTCATCCACATCGCTGCCGCAGCAGACTGGATCAAGCCCTAACAGGCCCTAGAGGGTGTTATGTACTTTCGTTCCTGATTGGTGGAGTAATGAGGGATGGCACCCGCACGCAAACCGTATCCCTCTGATGTATCAGACGAAGAATGGTCTCTGGTCGTTCCGTATCTGGTCCTGATGCGAGAGGACGCGGAACAGCGGCGGCATGATCTGCGCGAACTGTTCAACGGGTTGCGCTACGTGATCCGCTACGGGATTGCCTGGCGCGCGATGCCAAACGATCTGCCGCCGTGGTCGGCGGTTTATCAGCAGTCTCGTCGTTGGATGGATGCCGGCTGCTTCGAGACGCTGGCCTGCGATCTACGTGCCGTCTTGCGCATGGCTTCTGGTCGCCTGCCGGACCCCACTGCAGCCATCCTCGACAGCCGGACATTACGTTCGACACCCGAGAGCGGGCCTCGCGCCGGTTACGACGGGGCCAAACGCAAACGGGGCTCGAAGCTGCATATGGCTGTGGATACGCTGGGCCACCTGCTGGCCCTGCATGTCACGCCAGCCAATCGGGATGATCGCGCCGAGGTCGGACGCCTCGCCGCTGCCATTCAGGAGGCCACTGACGAAAGCGTCGAACTGGCCTATGTCGATCAGGGATATACGGGCTCAAAACCAGACGAGGCGGCTCGCACGCACGGTATCGCACTCGAAGTCGTCAAGTTGCCCGAAGCCAAGCGCGGCTTTGTCCTGCTGCCGCGCCGGTGGGTCGTCGAGCGGTCTTTCGCATGGGCCACACGATGCCGCAGGCTCGTCAAGGACTACGAGCGTTACGCTTCAACCCTCGCAAGTCTCCATGTCGTCGCTTTCGCATGTTTCATGCTCAGAAACGCCGCTATACTCGCTCAAGGTGCATAACACCCTCTAGGGACGGTGCAAACATGCCGCCAGGTATGCCAGAACAAAAGGTGATTAGTATGGAGAGGTATTTCAGGAAAAAGAAGGAGGCTGGATAATGGAGGGTGCCGTCTATGATTCCTCGCGCCTGGAGATAGCCCGTACCATAGGTCGCCCCGTCAGAGACTAGGCCGATCAGGGCCAGAAGCAGACCACATAAAGCGGCAAAACCGAGAGGGAAACGTGCCGCAAATGGGCGAAGTGATCCTGGCAGTCCCTTGGAGAGGCGAATGACACAACGCGCGAAAAGGCCGCCCGCCAAGCCACCACTCACGCCACATACCAGAACAGCCAGCCACGCGACACCGACGGGGATAGAGGTATTGGCACGACCAAAATATGTATAATTTCCCAGGAGAGCGATTGCGGTAATCCCGGAAAAGATGATGACGGTCAGTGTCCGGCCCGACGATTTCTGTTCAAAGGAGTGGGCAAGTTCCTCAATGGCGAAAACAACGCCTGCGAGAGGTGGAGGGATCGAAGAACCCCTGATTGATGTGCTTGGCCGGTAATTTCTGGGTTTTGGCGATTTGATTGACGGTTTTTGCGATGGCCTCC
>NZ_JABJWD010000090.1:0-517 GCF_013155425.1 Gluconacetobacter entanii
TGGAGGGATCGAAGAACCCCTGATTGATGTGCTTGGCCGGTAATTTCTGGGTTTTGGCGATTTGATTGACGGTTTTTGCGATGGCCTCCGGTCTGCGTTTTGAGCAGATTGGGAGTTGTCCTCCGCTGGATGGCTATGCGCTCGCGTTCAATCTTTCGAGGAAGAGGAAGCGGCGCATATTGTAGACGATATTGGCGAGCCCGATCCTCATGGTGGCTCGGCTGATACCGACAGTCCGGACAAACAGCCCCGTCTGTGACTTCTGATCGGCAAAGACATGCTCGACACGCGACCGGATAATGGATTTTCCTGCATTCGATTTCTGGATATGCCGGGGCATAGGCTTGAGATGCGGCTTTTTGCGATGAACCTTGGAGACAAAGCCCTGCTTTTCCATGAAGTCTTCATTGGCTTTTGAGCGGTAGGCCGTGTCAGCCCAGACACTTGAGGCTGTATTGGTTTTATCCAGCAGCCCCTCTCTCAATCGCGCGCCATCACTGGCGGCGGCATGCGTTGT
>NZ_JABJWD010000091.1:0-1278 GCF_013155425.1 Gluconacetobacter entanii
AGCCTGTCCAACCGCCTGCGCTTTCTGCGTGAAGTAGTGGAGGCCGTCTCCGCCGTGGTTACGCCTGGCAGGATGGGCGTTCGGTTTTCCCCGCTGTTTGGTACGACCACGGAAGAGCGCGTGTATCTCGGCCTGCTGGAGGACAATCCGGCGGAGACCTACACGCAGGCCGTGCGTGTGCTGGCGGACGCGGGCATTGCCTATGTCTCGCTGGCCGAGGCCGACTGGGACAATGCGCCCGAAATGCCGGACACCTTCCGCGCCAGCGTGCGCGACATCTTTGGCGGTCGCATCCTGTGCGCGGGCCGTTACGACCTGCACAAAGCGCAGCATGTGCTGGCGCATGGATGGGCGGACATGATCGGCTTTGGCCGGAGGTTCATTGCCAATCCCGACCTGCCCGCGCGGCTGGAACACGGCTGGCCACTCAATCCGCTGGACCCGGCGACGATGTATGGCGGCAACGCGCATGGCTACACCGACTACCCTTTTCATAATCAATAAACAGGGAAACGGACAAATGAGTTTTTACCAGACCCTCAACCCGACTACGGAAACCGTGGAACGCACGTTCGAGCTTCACACTCCCGCGCAGATGAAGGCGATTGTCGACCGCGCGGACCATGTGTGGAAGACCGACTGGAAAAAGCGCGACATCGCCGCCCGCAAGGTCATCATGTCAAAGGCCGCCGGCCTGCTGCGCCGCGACCGGGTGGCGCATGCGCGCCTGATCGCGACCGAAATGGGCAAGGCGCTGCCTGACGCGCTGGAGGAAATCGACATCACGGCCGATATCCTGTCCTTCTACGCCGAGGGCGCGGCAGAATTCCTTGCGCCCACGCATCTGAAGGTCAAGGAAGGCCATGCAAAGATCATCAACCAGCCTCTTGGCGTGATTTACTGCATCGAGCCGTGGAACTTCCCCTATTACCAGCTTGCCCGCGTGGCGGGGCCGAACCTGATGGCGGGCAACGTGGTCATCGCGAAACACGCGCCCAACGTGCCGCAATGCGCGCTGGCGTTTGAAAAGCTGTTCCACGATGCAGGTGCGCCTGTTGGCGTCTATACCAACATCTTCCTCGACAACGATCAGTCCGCCGAACTCATCAAGGATTTCCGCATCCGTGGCGTCGCCCTGACCGGTAGTGAACGCGCGGGCCAGACGGTTGCAGCCGAAGCAGGGGCTGCGCTGAAGAAAGACACAATGGAACTCGGCGGCAGCGATGCCTTCATCGTGCTGGATGATGCGGACCTTGAACTGGCGGTCAAATGGGCGAC
>NZ_JABJWD010000012.1:0-60583 GCF_013155425.1 Gluconacetobacter entanii
GGCGGGGGGCCTGCCTCCGCGATGGGGGGCGTGGCCTGTGGCTGCTGCTGTGGTTTGGGTTGCGGCGTGGTTGCCTGCGCTGCGGCCTTTGGCACATTTCCGGACGCAGACGCGGCAGGGGAGGAGGGATGCGCGCCCGGCGTCTTCTTGCGGTAATAGGCGATCAGGCGGTCCGCGCGGACCGTGACATTGCCCCGCACGGCCTGCGCGCGGTCATAGGCGGTGACGGTCTGCGTGTTCTGGTCCCAGTCGAACCCGCCCGCCGCCGTGATGCTGACCTGCCCGCCCTGCGACATGTCCAGTCCCTGTGCGGTGGCAGGCCCGGTGCAGATGGTCGAGAGCGCCGCACCGGCAAGCAGCACGGAGGCGAGGGCATGCCTGCGCATCAGCGTTTCCCCCCACCGGGCATGGTGGGCGCCGCCGGGGCCTGGGGCCCGTTCGCCGCCCCGCCATGCGTGGTGTTGAGGATCAGGCGCCCCGGTCCCCGGAACTGCATGATGCCGTCACGGATCAGCAGCATCGTCCCCTGCGTGTCCAGGATGCCGAACGGACCTTCGGAATGGATCCAGCTGTCGGACACGATGACGCCGTGTTTCATGTCGATATCCGCGGTTGGGCTGTACATGGTGGTTCCGTCGCTACGATAAAGCATTACGTCCTGGGTCAGGTCCAGAAGCTGGCTATGCTGGATATAGACGCCATTGCGCGCCGTGACATAGACCCAGTTGCCCGGCCCCAGCAGGGTATCGGCCTGCGGCGTGGTCAGGTCGATGCGTTCGGGGGAGATCTGTCGCGCCTCGCTCGCCGTCACCATGAAGGGATGGCCATGGTCGTCCACCCCGCGATAGGTGGCGTTGAGCATGCTGCCGCTCTTGACGCGCACATGCGACATCTGCGCCATCGTGCCGCGATGCATGATGACCGCGCGTTCCACGGCGGGCCACGCCGCGATCGATCCCAGCAGCACCAGCGCGGTCAGCGGCAGCACCCATTTGGCCGAGCGCATGATCGCGCGCCGCCGCGCCAGGTCGTTCTCGTTGGGCAGAAGCCGCTGCCGGATGGAGCGGGTGTCGAAGATGCTGCGCTGGCGGGCTATGTCTTCGGCCGAACGGGCGTAATCCTCGCGCTGGACACCGCCTTCGCGTGCATCCGTGCTGCGCGCGTCCGTATCCTGCGGCGGATCGTCTGGCGCCCTGTCGTTCATGCCACCCCGGCACGCAGCAGGTCATGGATGTGCAGGATGCCGATCGGGCGACGGTCCCCATCCAGCACGAACAGGCTGGTGATCGGGCGCGGGCGGTCGTTCATGATCCGCAGCGCGTCCACCGCCAGCACGTCGGGGCGGATGGTCTGCGGGTTCGTGTTCATGATGTCGGCGGCGCGGGTGCCGTCGATATCCTGTTCCAGCGCGCGGCGCAGGTCCCCATCGGTAATCAGTCCCGCTAGCGTGCCATCCGGCCCCACCACGCCCATGCAGCCAAAGGCCTTGTGCGTCATTTCCATGATGACCTGACGCAGCGGCAGGTCGGGGGAGCCGAGCGGCATGCTCGGCCCGGCATGCATCAACTGGCGCACGTCGCGCAACTGCGCGCCAAGGCGGCCGCCGGGGTGGAAGATCCCGAAATCATCCGCGCCGAAGCCGCGCTGCGTCAGGAGCACGATCGCCAGCGCGTCGCCCAGCGCAAGCTGCATGGTCGAACTGGTGGTGGGCGCCAGCCCCATGGGGCAGGCCTCCGGCGACTGGGGCAGGACCAGCGCGATGTCCGCCGCCCGCGC
Organism: Gluconacetobacter entanii; assembly: GCF_013155425.1. NCBI lineage: Bacteria > Pseudomonadati > Pseudomonadota > Alphaproteobacteria > Acetobacterales > Acetobacteraceae > Gluconacetobacter > Gluconacetobacter entanii. The sequence continues at coordinate 1,777 of NZ_JABJWD010000012.1, forward strand.
CAGTGTCGAATCGGCACGGGCGGTCATCGCGATCAGCAGCAGCCCGAACCTTCGTGCGTGCGAGACGATGTCCGCAAGTTCCGATGTCTCCCCCGAATTGGACAGCGCAAGGATCGCATCGCCGGGCTGGAGCATGCCGAGATCCCCGTGCGAGGCCTCGGCCGGGTGGACGAAGATCGACGGCGTCCCGGTGGAGGCCAGCGTGGACTGGATCTTGCGCCCGATATGGCCCGACTTGCCGATGCCCGTCACCACGACGCGCCGCGCGGGCATCGACAGGGCCTCCACCGTGCGGATGAACGCATGTCCCAGGTCCGATGCCGCCACCCCCTCATGCGCCGGGCCAAGGGCCTGACGCAGCGCCGCCATCATGTGCGCCAGCCCGTCGCGCTCGGTCTGCAGGACCTTGCAGGCCGATTCGATCATGTCGGTCTGGTCCGTGCTGATGGAACCATGGTTCGGATGGGACTGGAGGCTGTCGGTCATGCCTGTGTTTTCTGTATTGCCGTAAAAGGCGCCCCCGTTTCGCCGGGGACAGGTGAGGGGATGGGGACGGTTTTCAGGCCGCCCGGTGGGCGAACAGGTCCGGGTCCTCGTAGCCAAGGATGTCGAGCCGTGCGCGCGTTGGCATGAAGTCATAGCATGCCTGCGCCAGTTCGCGCCGCCCCTCGCGCACAAGCAGCGCCTCCAGCCGTGCCCACAATGCATGGAGATACAGCACGTCGGAGGCGGCATAGACCATCTGTTCCGGTGTCAGGTCCGGCGCGCCCCAGTCGGAACTCTGCTGCTGCTTGCTGAGTTCCACCCCGAGCAGTTCGCGGCACAGGTGCGCCAGGCCATGCCGTTCCGTATAGGTCCGCACCAGCTTGGATGCGATCTTGGTGCAGATGCACGGGGCGACCGTGATGTCGAAGGTGAATTGCAGGATGGCGACGTCAAAGCGTGCGAAATGCATCAGTTTCGTCACGGACGGGTCCGTCAGCACCGCGATCAGGTTGGGGAAATCCGCCGCCCGCGCATGGGCCGGGACCTGCACCAGATGGGCATGCCCGTCCCCGCCCGACAGTTGGACGAGGCACAGCCGGTCACGATGCGGGTTGAGGCCCATCGTTTCCGTATCGACAGCCACCGCGCCCGCGAATTTCACATCGGCCGGCAGGTCGCCGCGATGGAAATGGATGGTGTCGGGGACGGTGGTCTGTGGCATTGCGGGTCGTGCTCCGTAACGGGGTCTGTCCGTGGCATGCGCCATGGGGCGGCAGGCGGCAAGGGGCATTTCCGGCGGTCCGGGACGGGGAAACCCGGAAAACAGGGCACGCCGCGCCACTGTCAGCATCCAGGCGGCATCATGCCGACAGGGGTAACAGTGTCGCGGTTTACACGAAATTCGTATCTGGAACAGGGGGGATTGATGCGAACGTCCAACTATTTGGGACATCGGCGGCGGCATGGGCGGCCATCTGCATCAAAAGGACAAATCCCTGCCGGGAATGTCCCGGCAGGATTTATCGTGATTTTTCTTGGGAAAAATCCTGGTGCCCAGAAGAAGACTCGAACTTCCACGACCTTGCGGCCACAGGTACCTGAAACCTGCGCGTCTACCAATTCCGCCATCTGGGCTCAGAGGCTCCCCGTTGCCGGGGTGGTGTGAGGCGGTTTCTAGTCCGGGTTGGCGTGGCGGTCAACAGGGGTGTGTGTATTTTTTTGAATTTGATGGTGTTTTTTTATGAAAGGCGCGGAAAACCGCCTTTTCCCATGTGGCGTGGTCGCGTCGGAATGACGTGCATGCATCGTGATGCTGGCCCATGATCGGCCCCCCATGATCCGGGCACGGGATCGCAACCCACGGGAGGTATGTCGGATGGATATTCGCAAGGTCGCAACGGTCTTTGGTGGGACGGGCTTCGTGGGGCGGCATGTGGTCGCGCGCCTTGCGCGGGACGGGTATGTGGTGCGCGTCGCCTCCCGCCGGCCCGACCGGGCAGCAGGGATGCGCCCGCTTGGCGATGTGGGGCAGATCGTGCCGCTCTATGCCTCCATCCTTGACGAACGTTCGAGCGTCGCCGCCATCGAGGGGAGCAACCTTGTCGTCAACCTTGTGGGAATCCTCGCCCCCGGGCGGCATGTCAGCTTCGAGGCGGTGCATGTGGACGGCGCGGCGCGGGTGGCGCGCCTGTGCGCGTCCGCGGGCGTCGGCGCGCTGGTGCACATGTCGGCCATTGGCGCCTCCCCCGACAGCGTTTCGGCCTATGGCCGCAGCAAGGGGCGTGGCGAGGTCGAGGTCACGCGCCACATGGCGGAGGCGGTGATCGTCCGTCCGTCCCTCATCTTCGGGGCGGAGGATCATTTCACCAACATGTTCGCCGCCATGTCGCGCTACCTCCCCGTCATGCCGGTCTATGGCGGGGCGACACGGTTCCAGCCCGTCTATGTCGGGGATGTGGCGGAGGCGATTCGCCGCATCGCGCAGGGCATGGAAATGGGGGCGGGCACGGGCACGGGCATGGCGGGGGAGATTTTCGAGCTTGGCGGCCCGCGCGTATGGCGCATGGAGGACCTGGTGCGCTGGATCATGCGCACGGCGGGGCATCCACGCCACGTCTTCGCCGTGCCGTCGTGGCTGGCGCGGCTGCAGGCGTTCTTTCTGGAACATCTCCCCGGCAAAATGCTGACGCGTGACCAGTTGGCGATGCTCCATATCGACAACGTGGTCGCGCCGGGGATGCCCGACCTTGCGCGACTGGGCATTGCGCCGCTTTCCCTCGAAGTGGTCGGGCCACAATATCTCGCCCGCTTCCGCCCGGCCTGAACGGTCCGCCATCCGGGGTATCTGGCGATATCTTGCGGTTTTTTCGCAAGAAGGTCAGTAATGCTGTCTTTTCTTTGCGGCCTGCCTTGCGTAGGTGTGGCTCACCGTGGGCGCGCCCGGCGTGCGCCCGCATGTTTTCCAGACCGGATTTTCCAGGCTGGACTTTCCAGACCCGAGGGGCAGGCCAATGGCAGAGCGCATGCTGAAATTCGTCTCCGTGGCGCAGGAGCAGCCCGAAAAGCGGCCTGCGGAGTCACGGCGCAAGGATTTCAACGAAATCTATGACGAACTGCCGCGCCAGCAGGCGCAGACGCAGTCCTCGCGCTGTTCGCAGTGCGGCGTGCCGTTCTGTTCCGTGCACTGCCCCCTGGGCAACAACATTCCCGACTGGCTGATGATGACGGCGGCGGGACGGCTGGAGGAAGCTTATGAGGTCTCCTCCGCCACCAACAACTTCCCCGAGATATGTGGCCGCATCTGCCCGCAGGACCGCCTGTGCGAAGGCAACTGCGTGATCGAACCGGGATTCGAAAGTGTTACCATCGGCGCGGTGGAACGCTTCATCACCGACACCGCGTTCGAGCAGGGCTGGGTCCAGCCGGTGCGTCCCGTGACCGAGCGCACGCAGACGGTGGGCATCATCGGGGCCGGTCCCGGTGGCCTCGCCGCTGCCGTGCAGCTTCGCGAACTCGGCTTTCAGGTCCATGTCTATGACCGCTATGACCGCATCGGCGGGCTGATGATGTATGGCATCCCCGGCTTCAAGCTGGAAAAGGACATCGTCCTGCGCCGCCATCGCCTGCTTGAGGAGTCCGGCGTCACCTTCCACCTTGGCAAGGGGGTCGCGGATGTGGACGGTGACGACACGATCGCATTTTCCACCCTGCACAACCGCCATGACGCGGTGCTGATCGCGACGGGTGTGTACAAGTCGCGTGATATCGGCGGTCCCGGCGCGGGCCTTGGCGGGATCGTGCGTGCGCTCGATTACCTCACGGCGTCGAACCGCGTCTCCCTTGGCGACAGCGTGGCGGAGTATGACAGCGGCGCGCTGAATGCGGCAGGCAAGTCGGTGGTCGTGATCGGTGGTGGCGATACGGCGATGGACTGCGTGCGCACCGCCATCCGGCAGGGCGCGCGCTCGGTCAAGTGCCTGTACCGCCGCGACCGCGCCAACATGCCCGGCTCCGTCCGGGAGGTGAAGAACGCGGAAGAAGAAGGCGTGGAGTTCGTCTGGCTTGCCGGGCCGGAGGCCTTCCTTGGCGACGGGCACGTCACCGGCGTGCGCGCCGTGCGCATGAAGCTTGGTCTGCCCGACGCCAGCGGGCGGCAGTCGGTGGAGCCGGTCGAGGGCAGCGCCTTCACGCTGGAGGCCGACCTTGTGGTCAAGGCGCTGGGCTTTGATCCCGAACCGCTGCCGACCCTGTGGGGACAGCCCGACCTTCAGGTTTCGCGCTGGGGCACCCTGATGGTGGACCGGCAGACCTTCATGACCAGCCTGCCCGGTGTGTTCGCCGCAGGTGATATCGTGCGCGGGGCCAGCCTTGTGGTGTGGGCCATCCGTGATGGACGCGACGCGGCGGCGCAGATGCACCGCTGGCTTGAAACCGTGGCGGCCGTGCGCGCCGAAGCGGCGGAGTGATGACAATGGACCAGCACACAGCACACAACCCGGCCCCGACCGGGGATTTCGTGCGCGAATGGCGCGACAATGCCGAGGCGATTTCCGGCCTGTATGACCCCACGCAGGAACATGACGCCTGTGGTGTCGGCATGGTCGCGGCCCTCGATGGCAAACCGCGCCGTGACGTGGTGGAGGCCGGGATCGCGGCGCTGAAGGCGGTGTGGCACCGTGGCGCGGTCGATGCCGATGGCAAGACCGGCGACGGCGCGGGCATCCATGTGGAAATCCCGCAGGACTTCTTCGCCGACGCCATCCATATCGGCGGCGACGCCAGCGTGGACAGCCAAATCGCGGTGGGGATGATCTTCCTGCCCAAGACGGATATCGCCGCCCAGGAACGCTGCCGCCAGATCATCGAGAGCGAGATCCTCGCCTTCGGTTACGCGATCTATGGCTGGCGGCAGGTGCCGATCAACACCGACTGCATCGGCGAGAAGGCCAACGCCACCCGCCCCGAGATCGAGCAGATCCTGATCCGCAACACGCCGGGCACCGAGGAGGACGCGTTCGAGCGCGACCTGTATGTCATCCGCCGCCGGATCGAGAAAAGCGCGATCGCCAACCAGGTGGACCTGTATGTCTGCTCGCTTTCGTGCCGGTCGCTGATCTACAAGGGCATGTTCCTGGCCGAGCACCTGACGGAGTTCTATCCCGACCTGCTCGACCCGCGTTTCGTCAGCCGCTTTGCGATCTATCACCAGCGTTATTCCACCAACACCTTCCCGACATGGAAACTGGCGCAGCCGTTCCGCCGCCTTGCCCATAACGGGGAGATCAACACGATTTCCGGCAACGTCAACTGGATGAAAAGCCACGAGACGCGGCTGGCCGACCCGGCGCTTGACCCGTACATGGACGACCTCAAGCCCGTGGTGCAGGCGCAGGGGTCGGATACGGCGTGCCTTGATAACGTCTTTGAACTGCTGACCTTTGCCGGGCGTGACGCGCCGATGGCGCGCTGCCTGATGGTGCCCGCCAGCGTCGGCGGCAATTCCGCCATGCCGCAGCGGCACAAGGACATGTATTCCTACTGCAACGCGGTGATGGAACCGTGGGACGGGCCGGCCGCGCTGTGTGCCACGGACGGGCGCTGGATGCTTGCCGGCCTTGACCGCAGCGGCCTGCGTCCCCTGCGCTATACCGTGACGTCGGGCGGCCTGCTGATCGTGGGGTCCGAGACCGGGATGGTCAAGGTGCCAGAGGCCGACATCGTCAGCCGTGGCCGCCTCGGGCCGGGGCAGTCGCTGGCGCTCGACCTCAAGGAAGCGAAACTCTACAACAACGACCAGTTGCTCGACCTGCTCTCCGCGCGGCAGGATTTCGCGGGGTGGGTGAAGCGCACGCGCGACATCTCCTGCCTTGTGCGGACCAGCAGCGGGGAAATCAGCCTCTATCAGGGCGAGAACCTGCGCCGTCGCCAGCTTGCGGTCGGCACCACGCTTGAGGAACTGGAGGTCATCCTCCAGCCGATGGTCGAAAACGCGGCCGAAGCCATCGGCTCGATGGGTGACGACACGCCGCTTGCGGTGCTGTCCACGCGCTATCGCGGGCTTGCGCACTATTTCCGCCAGGCCTTCAGCCAGGTGACCAACCCGCCCATCGACAGCCTGCGTGAAACGCGGGTGATGAGCCTTGTGACCAGGCTTGGCAACCTCGGCAACATCCTTGAGGAAAGCGAGACGCAGTGCGACCTGCTCCAGCTTCCCAGCCCGGTCCTGACCACAGGTGAGTTCAAGGCCCTGCGGGAGTTCTGTGGCGAGAATGCGTGCGTCATCGACTGCACCTTCCCCGCAGCCGACGGCGAGGCGGGCCTGCGTGAGGCCATCGCGCGCATCCGCACGGAGGCGGAGGACCATGTCCGCCGTGGCTGCACCCATGTCTTCCTGACGGATGAGCACCAGTCGGCCGAGCGCGCCTATATCCCCATGATCCTTGCGACGGCGGCGGTGCATACGCACCTCGTGCGGCAGTCGCTGCGCACCTTCACCTCGCTCAACGTGCGTTCGGCGGGCGCGCTTGACGTCCATGCCATCGCGGTGACGATCGGGGTGGGGGCGACGACCATCAACCCGTACCTGGCGCAGGAAAGCATCGCGGACCGCCACCGGCGCGGCCTGTTTGGCGACATGTCCTTTGGCGATGCGGTGGAGCGTTACCGCAAGGCGGTGAACAAGGGCCTGCTGAAGATCATGTCCAAGATGGGCATCTCCGTGGTCTCGGCCTATCGCGGGGGCTACAATTTCGAGGCGATCGGCCTGTCGCGCGCGCTGACGGCGGAATTCTTCCCCGGCATGCCCTCGCGCATTTCGGGCATCGGCCTGTTCGGCATCGCGCGCAATGTTCTGAGCTTCCATGAAAAGGCGTGGGACCGCCAGATCGAATCCCTGCCGGTGGGTGGCCGCTACAAGCTGCGCCGCACGGGCGAGGTGCATGCCTTTGACGGCACGCTGATCCACATGCTGCAGACGGCAGTCGCGACCGACAGCTTCACGATCTACCAGCGCTATGCCGATGCGGTGCGCCGCCAGCCACCGGTGGCGCTGCGCGACCTGCTCGACTTCCGTGGCGGGCGCACGCCCATCCCCGTGGAATCGGTCGAAAGCATCACCGAACTGCGCAAGCGCCTGGTCGCGCCGGGGATCTCGCTCGGCGCGCTCAGCCCCGAAGCGCACGAGACGCTCTCGATCGCGATGAACCGCATCGGGGCGAAGTCGGATTCGGGCGAGGGCGGCGAAGACCCCGCCCGGGCAAAGCCGCGCGCCAATGGCGACAATGCGTCGTCTGCGATCAAGCAGATCGCCTCCGGCCGCTTCGGCGTGACCGCGCAGTACCTCAATGACTGCCGCGAGATCGAGATCAAGATGGCGCAGGGCGCGAAACCGGGCGAGGGCGGGCAGCTTCCCGGCTTCAAGGTGACGGGCCTGATCGCGAAGCTGCGTCATGCGACGCCGGGGGTGACGCTGATCTCGCCCCCGCCGCACCATGACATCTACTCCATCGAGGATCTGGCGCAGCTTATCTACGACCTCAAGCAGATCAATCCCGAGGCCACCGTGACCGTGAAGCTGGTCGCGCGTTCGGGCATCGGCACGATCGCGGCGGGCGTGGCGAAGGCGAAGGCGGACGCCATCCTGATTTCGGGCCATTCCGGCGGCACGGGCGCAAGCCCGCAATCCTCGGTGAAATATGCTGGCATGCCGTGGGAGCTTGGCCTGGCGGAGGCGCATCAGGTGCTGATGCTCAACCGCCTGCGCCACCGGGTGAAGCTGCGCACCGATGGCGGGCTGAAGACCGGGCGTGACGTGGTGATCGCCGCCATGCTGGGGGCGGAGGAATTCGGCATCGGCACCGCAAGCCTTGTCGCGATGGGCTGCATCATGGTGCGCCAGTGCCATTCCAACACCTGCCCCGTGGGCGTGTGCACGCAGGACGACGAACTGCGCAAGAAGTTCGAAGGCACGCCGGAGAAGGTCATCAACCTGTTCTCCTTCATTGCCGAGGACGTGCGCAACATCCTTGCCTCGCTGGGCTTTGCGACACTCAATGAGGTGATCGGCCGCACCGACCTGCTGCATCAGGTGCTGCGTGGTGCGGACTACCTTGACGACCTCGACCTCAACTCCCTGCTGGCGCAGGCCGATCCGGGGCCGCATGCGCGCTACTGCACGCGTGAAGGCCGCAACGAGGTGCCCGAGACGCTCGATGCGCAGATGATCGCCGATGCCCGTCCCCTGTTCGACCATGGGGAGAAGATGCAGTTGCAGTACAACGTGCAGAACACCCACCGGGCGATCGGCACGCGCATCTCGTCGCTGATCGTGCGGCAGTTCGGCATGGACAAGCTGGTGCCCGGCCACCTGACGGTGCGCCTGCGCGGTTCGGCGGGGCAGTCGCTGGGCGCGTTCGCGGTGCAGGGGCTGAAGCTCGAGGTGCTGGGCGACGCCAACGACTATGTCGGCAAGGGCCTGTCGGGGGCGACGATCATCGTGCGGCAGTCGCCATCGTCGAACCTCGTGTCCAACGAAAACGCCATCATCGGCAATACCGTGCTGTATGGTGCGACGGCGGGCGCGCTGTATGCGGCGGGGCAGGCGGGCGAACGCTTTGCCGTGCGCAATTCCGGCGCGATCGGCGTGGTGGAGGGCTGCGGCTCCAACGGGTGTGAATACATGACCGGCGGGCTTGTCGTGATCCTGGGTGAGATCGGGGATAATTTCGGCGCGGGCTTCACCGGTGGCATGGCCTTTGTCTATGACGCCAGCGGCACGTTCGAGGAGCGGGTCAACCCCGACACCCTGACATGGACCCGTGTGAGCGACCCGAAATGGGAGGCCACCCTGCGCGAGCAGGTGGAGGCCCATGTGCGCGAAACCAGCAGCCGTTATGCCGAACTGCTGCTGCATAACTGGGACAAGGTGCTGCCGCGTTTCTGGCATGTCGTGCCGCGCGAATATGCGAAGGTCATCGGCTTCGCCCCCGCCGAACTGCCGCGCAGCGCCTGACGCACGCACCTTGCGGCATCGGGAAACATGATGACAGGGCCGGGGGTTTTTCACCCCGGCCCTGTCTGTTTTTGCGGGCTGTTTTTCGGGAATGTGGCATCAGGGGGTCGCACTGGCGGGGCAGAGGGACTAGATTCCCCCTCACTGGAACTCAGGGTCCGCGCGACGGTGTTGCGCGGGCCTCTTGCGATGACGGGTAAGGCTCCGATGTCCGATCTGTATTTTTCCCATTCCTTCCTGCGTGGCGTGCATGCGTCCTCCCCTGCCGAAGGGAACGGGAGTGTCGCGTCACCACAGGACGAGGCCCTGCCGCGATGGGACCTGCGCGACCTGTATGAAAGCCCCGAATCGCCACAACTCCAGACGGACCTTGAGCAGGCGGAAGAAGATTCGCGCGCGTTCGCCGATGCGTGGCGCGGCCGTCTGGCGCAGGCCGATGGCGCGGCCGTGGCGTCGGCCATCGTCGAATACCAGCGCATTGACGAGGTGCTGGGCCGGGCCGCGTCCTATGCGCAGCTTCTGTTCGCCGCCAATTCGGCGGATGCGAAGATCGCGCGCTTCAGCCAGTCGGTGAATGAACGCCTGACGGCCATTTCCACGCACCTTCTGTTCTTCACGCTGGAGATGAACCGCATCCCCGACGATGTGCTGGCGCGCCAGATGGCCGACCCCGCACTGGCGCACTGGGCGCCGTTCATCCGCGACCTGCGCGTGTTCCGCCCGTACCAGCTATCGGATGAGGTCGAGTCCGTCCTGCATGAGAAATCGGTCACCGGGGCGGCGGCATGGAACCGCCTGTTTGACGAGACGATGGCCAGCCTGCGCGTGCCGCTCGATGGGGAGGAGATGACCCTTGGCTCCGCGCTTGATCGCATGTCCTCGCCCGATCGCCTGGCGCGTGCGCGGGCGGCGAAGGCGGTGGGGGAGACGCTGGAGGGACGGCTGCGCCTGTTCTCCCTGGTGACGAACACGCTGGCCAAGGACAAGGCCATCACAGACACGCTGCGCCATTACCCGCGCCCGACCTCGGCGCGCAACTGTGCGAACATGGTGGAGGACGAGGTCGTCGATGCGCTGGTGCAGGCCGTCACCGCGTCCTATCCGCGCCTGTCGCACCGCTATTACGCGCTCAAGGCGAAATGGCTGGGTGTGGGAAAGCTCCAGTACTGGGACCGTAACGCCCCGCTGACGACGCAGGACGAACCGCTGATCCCGTGGAAAGACGCCACGGCACAGGTGCTGGGCGCGTATGAGGGGTTCGACCCGCGCATGGGGGAAATCGGCCGCCGGTTCTTTGACAATGCATGGATCGACGCCCCGCCGGTGCCGGGCAAGGCGTCGGGCGCGTTCGCGCACCCGACCGTGCCGTCGGTGCATCCCTATCTCCTGCTGAACTATCGCGGGCGCACGCGCGACGTGATGACGCTGGCGCATGAACTGGGCCACGGGGTGCATCAGGTGCTGGCCGGTGCGCAGGGTTACCTGATGTCGGGCACGCCGCTGACGCTGGCGGAAACGGCCAGCGTGTTTGGCGAGATGCTGACCTTCCGCGCGCTGCTCGATGCGCAGAAGGACCCCACGCGCCGCCGCCTGATGCTGGCGGCGAAGGTGGAGGACATGCTCAACACCGTCGTGCGCCAGATCGCGTTCTACCGGTTCGAGACGCTGGTCCATGAGGAGCGGCGTTCGGGCGAACTGCTGCCTGAGCGCATTGGCGAGATCTGGCGCGAGACACAGGCCGAAAGCCTTGGCCCGGCGTTCGAATTCACGCCCGATTACGATGTTTACTGGACATACGTGCCGCATTTCATCCATTCGCCGTTCTATGTCTATGCCTATGCGTTTGGTGACTGCCTGGTGAACGCGCTGTATGATGTCTTTCAGTCCGGGCATCCGGGTTTTCAGGACAAGTATCTGGATATGCTGCGCGCGGGCGGGACAAAGCGGCATCGCGAACTGCTGGCGCCCTTCGGGCTGGATGCGGCGGACCCCGGTTTCTGGAACCGGGGGCTGGATGTGATCGCCGGATTTATTGACGAACTGGAGCGTATCTGACGTGGCGCAAGAACGGGATCTCGATAACAGCGGACTGTTTGGCGAATTCCGCCGCATGGTCCGTACCTCCGGCACGATGGGGGGAATCGCGGCCCGGATCGCCGGGCACAAGATGGGCTTCCGCTCTGACAAAGTGATGCATGCGGGGGACCTGAAGACCGCGCTTGGCGGGCTCAAGGGGCCGCTGATGAAGGGCGCGCAGCTTCTGTCCACCATCCCCGGCGCCCTGCCGGAGGAATATGCCATCGAACTGGCGCAGTTGCAGGCCAATGCCCCGCCGATGGGATGGAACTTCGTCCGTCGCCGCATGGCCAGCGAGCTTGGCCCCAACTGGGAGCGTAATTTCCGCAGCTTCGGGCGGGAGGCTTCGGCCGCCGCAAGTCTGGGGCAGGTGCATCGTGCCGTGCTGCCCGACGGGCGCGTGGTTGCGTGCAAGCTGCAGTATCCGGACATGAAGGCCACGGTCGAATCCGACCTGCGCCAGTTCCGCATGGCGGTCGGCCTGTTCTACCGCATCGACAGCACCATCCAGCAGGATGACGTGCTTGAGGAGCTTGAGGCGCGGCTGTACGAGGAACTCGACTACACGCGGGAGGCCGCGAACATGCGGCTGTATCGCCTCATGCTTGCGAACGCGCCGGATGTCACGGTGCCTGCCCCGATCGAGCATCTGTGCACCAAACGGCTGCTGACGATGGAATGGGTGAACGGGCGCGGCATCCAGAAGGTGCTCGATGCCAACCCGGACCAGGAACAGCGCAACATGATGGCGCGTTCGCTGTTCCATGCCTGGTACATCCCGCTCTACCGCTATGGCGTCATCCATGGCGACCCGCACATGGGCAATTTCACCGTGCGCGACGATTACGGCATCAACCTGCTGGATTTCGGGGCGATCCGCATCTTCCCGGCGTCCTTCGTGCAGGGGATCATCGACCTGTACCGCGCCCTGCAGACCAATGACGAGGACCTGGCCTATCACGCCTATCAGGGGTGGGGCTTTACCAACATGTCGCGCGATACGATGCGCGTGCTCAATGAATGGGCGCGTTTCATCTATGAACCGCTGATGCAGGACCGCGTGCGTGCCATTCAGGAGGACAACGACCCGCAATATGGCCGCGTGGTGGCGGAGAAGGTCTATGCCGGGCTGAAACGCACCGGCGGCGTGCGCCCGCCACGCCCGTTCGTGCTGGTGGACCGTTCGGCCATCGGGCTGGGCAGCGTGTTCCTGCGGCTCAGGGCGCGGCTGAACTGGTATCGCCTGTTCCAGGAAATGATCGAGGATTTCGACAGCGCGAAGCTTGCGCAGCGCCAGGCCGCCGCCGTGAGCGAGGCGCGCGTGCCCCCGCCGCTCGGCGACTGACATCCCGTGCCGCGGGAGGCGGTGCAGGGTTGAAAAGGGGCAATATCTTTGCCCGTTACCCTTGCGTCCGCCGCCGTTGCTCCCCACTGTCAACACATCATGGCAGCAGCACCGCGCAAGAAAAAACGCATTACCGACCGGATCGAACCCCCGGTCACCTTCCAGCCCGAACGGCAGCCCGCCAAGCCCAAGACCCGGCAGTTCAAGATCCACTCCCCCTATGAACCGGCGGGCGACCAGCCCACGGCGATCGGTGAACTCGTCGCCGGTGTGGAGGCGGGGGAGCGCGATCAGGTCCTGCTTGGGGTGACCGGGTCGGGCAAGACCTTCACCATGGCCAAGGTGATCGAGGCGACGCAGAAGCCGACCCTTGTCCTCGCGCCGAACAAGACGCTGGCCGCGCAGCTTTATGCGGAGATGAAGGAATTCTTCCCCGATAACGCGGTGGAATATTTCGTCAGCTACTACGATTACTACCAGCCCGAAGCGTATGTCCCGCGCTCCGACACCTATATTGAAAAAGACAGCCAGATCAACGAGCAGATCGACCGCATGCGCCATGCCGCAACGCAGGCGCTGCTGGAGCGCAACGATGTCATCATCGTCGCCTCGGTCTCGTGCATCTATGGTATCGGCTCGGTCGAGACCTATTCGCGCATGGTCGTGCGGCTGGAAAGTGGCGGCTCGATCGACCGTGACCAGTTGGTCAAGGCGCTGGTGGAACTGCAGTACCGCCGCAATGACGCAGGATTCCAGCGCGGCACCTTCCGCGTGCGCGGCGAAAGCGTGGACATCTTCCCCGTCCAGAACGAGGACCGGGCCTGGCGCGTCACCCTGTTTGGCGACGAGATCGACGAGATCATCGAGTTCGATCCCCTGACCGGCGACAAGACCGCCGACCTGCAGGAAGTCAGCATTTACGCCAACAGCCATTACGTCACGCCGCGCCCGACGCTCAACCAGGCGGTCACGGGCATCAAGGCCGAACTGCGCACGCAGCTTGAACACCTGACGAAGGAAGGCAAGCTGCTGGAGGCGGAGCGGTTGCAGCAGCGCACGACCTTCGACCTCGAGATGATCGAGACGACCGGCGTGTGCAAGGGGATCGAGAACTATTCACGCTACCTGTCGGGGCGCAAGCCGGGGGAGCCGCCGCCGACCCTGTTCGAATACCTGCCCGAGGACGCGCTGCTGATCGTCGATGAAAGCCATGTGACCGTGCCGCAGATCGGCGGCATGGAACGGGGCGATTTCGCGCGCAAGTCGGTGCTGGCGGAATTCGGCTTCCGCCTGCCGTCGTGCCTTGATAACCGGCCGCTGAAATTCGGCGAATGGGATGCCTTCCGCCCGCAGAGCATCTTCGTCAGCGCAACCCCCGGCCCGTGGGAACTGCAGCGCACGGGCGGCGTGTTCGCCGAACAGGTGATCCGCCCGACCGGCCTGATCGACCCGGTGACCGACATGCGGCCCGTCGCCCATCAGGTGGACGACCTGCTGGCGGAATGCCGGCAGGCGATTGCCGATGGCGGCCGCGTGCTGGTGACGACCCTGACCAAGCGCATGGCCGAGGACCTGACCGAATACATGAACGAGGCCGGGATCAAGGTGCGCTACCTGCATTCCGACGTCGATACGCTGGAGCGGATCGAGATCATCCGTGACCTGCGCCTCGGGGCGTTCGACGTGCTGATCGGCATCAACCTGCTGCGAGAGGGGCTGGATATCCCCGAATGTTCGCTCGTCGCCATCCTTGATGCGGACAAGGAAGGGTTCCTGCGTTCGCGCACCTCGCTGATCCAGACGATCGGCCGCGCCGCGCGCAACGTGGACGGGCGGGTGCTGCTGTATGCGGACAAGATGACCGACAGCCTTGCCTACGCCATCGAGGAGACGGCGCGCAGGCGTGAAAAGCAGACCCTGTGGAACGAGGAACACGGCATCACCCCGCGTTCGGTGCGCAAGCATATCGGCGAGGTCCTGTCCTCCGTCTTCGAGCAGGATTACGTGACCGTGGCCCCCACGCCGGAGGGGGACATCAAGGAAATGGTCGGCAAGGACCTCAAGGGTGCGATTGCCGACCTTGAAAAACGCATGCGCGCGGCGTCCGCCGACCTCGAGTTCGAGACGGCGGCACGCCTGCGTGACGAGATCCGCAGGCTTGAGGCGCTGGAACTCGGGCTGGAGCCACCGCCCATCGCTCAGTCCATGGCCGGGCGCGCGGGCAGCAACGCCCGCGCCGACGCCCGGCGCAGCCGCACGCCACAGCCGCTCGGCCCCGGTGGCGGAGGCTACGATCCCGACGCGAAACGTGGCGGGGGGCGTCGCAGGGGGCGCTGATCCCGCACGGCGTCAGCGGGCGCGGGCGGGGCCATGGCTTTTCGTGCGCGCCAAAAACGGGCAGGATCATTCCGGATCGCAGCACGAAGGGGAGCCGGAATGATCGAACTGAAGGCGGGCGAGGCACGTCTGGGGCTGCTGCCCGATGTGGGCGGGGCGATCGCCTACTGGCGGCGCGGTGGCATGTCGTTCTTTCATCCGGTGGCGGACCCGCACCTTGTGGCGCAGCGCGGGCGCGCGGTGGGGGGATATCCCCTCGTGCCGTTTTCAAACCGCATCGCCCATGGCCGCTTCAGCTTCGAGGGGCAGGAGTACCGGCTGGACCGCAATTTCGTGGGCGAGGACAATGTCCTGCATGGCAATGGCTGGGAACGGCGCTGGCGGCTTGACCTGCTGGCCGATGACAGCGCGACGCTGGAACTCGACCATGAACCGCCCGGTGACCCGGTCGGGCAATGGCCGTTCGCCTATCGCGCGCTGCTGCGTTTCGACCTGCGCGAATGTGGCCTGTCGATCGGCATGATGATCGAAAATACCGATACACGTGACCAGCCGGTGGGGCTGGGCTTCCATCCCTACTTCCCGCGCCATAACGGCCTGCGGCTGGGATTTTCGGCGCAGTCCGTCTGGACCAGCGACGATGACCACCTGCCGTCGCTGCGCATCCCGGCGCAGGGCGACTGGTCGTTCGAGAAGATGCGCGACGTGGGCGAAACCGTCATCGACAACTGCTATGCCGGGTGGTCGCGCAGCGCGTTCCTGCGCTGGCCACGCCTTGGCATGTCCCTGACGATGGAGGCGAGCGACATCTTCCGCCACCTTGTCCTCTATACCCCGCCGGGCCAGCCTTTCATCGCGGTGGAGCCTGCCTCCAACATGAATGACGCGTTCAACCGCCCCGGCGTGGAGGATGGCGGCGTGCATGTACTGCCCCCCGGCGGCAAGCTGGAGGGACATGTGCGCATGACCGTCGCCACATGCTGACGCGCCCGCCCGCGAAGGGCGGCCAGGGAAGCGGCGGCCAAGGGAGCAGCGGGCAGGGGAGCGAACTTGCGCGTTATATCTCGCCTGCCGGGATGGATGCGCTGCGCGGTGAACTCAATATCCTCATGCGTGACGAGCGTCCCCGCATTGTCGAGATCGTGTCATGGGCGGCGGGCAATGGCGACCGGTCCGAAAATGGCGATTACCTGTATGGCAAGAAGCGTCTGCGCGAGATTGACCGCAGGGTGCGTTTCCTGACGAAGCGCATCGAAAAGGCGATCATCGTGGACCCCGCGCAACAGCCCCGGCGCGATCAGGTCTTTTTCGGCGCGACCGTTACCTATGCTACCGAACGTGACGAAACGCGCGTCGTTACCATCCTGGGCGTGGACGAGGCGGATACGGTGCGCGGGGAAATCAGCCTCGTCTCCCCCGTCGCGCGTGCCCTGATGCGCGCGCGCGTGGGGGACGAGGTGCGGCTTGTGACGCCACGCGGCGATGAAATGCTGGAGGTCATGGCCATTTCCTATCCGCCCGCGACAGGCGGGCGGGCATGAAAAACCGGCCGTTGCCGCTGGCTGTGGCGGGGCTTACACATTATGACGTTTTTCAAGAACGTTATTTCGTATTATTACACGGTCGGAGTATCCGTCCCGTAGCCCGTCCGGAGGCCCACCCATGTCGCGCCCACTGAAAATAGCGGTCCAGATGGATCCGCTTGGTGCCATAGACATCAACGGCGATTCGACCTTCGCCCTGATGCTGGAGGCGCAGGCCCGGGGCTACGAACTCCATGTCTACCAGGTGGAGACGATGAGTCTGAGCGAGGGACGCATCTCGCCGGAGGGGACGCGGCTTGAACGGCTTGTCGCGCGGGCGCGCCGCGTGCAGGTGCAGCGCGTCGCGGGCGCACATGCGACCTATGGGGAGGAGCATGTCCTCGACCTCGGCAGCATGGACGTGATCCTGATGCGCCAGGACCCGCCCTTTGACATGGCCTACATCACCGCGACCCATATGCTTGAGCATGTCCATGGCGTGGGTCCGGGGCGTGCGCTGGTGGTCAATGATCCCGTATCCGTGCGCAATGCGCCAGAAAAGCTGCTGGTGACGCATTATCCCGACCTGATGCCGCCCACGCTGGTAACGTGGGATGTGCGCGCCATCCGCGATTTCCGCGCCAGGTGGCGTGACATCATCGTCAAGCCGCTGTTCGGCAATGGCGGCGCGGGCGTCTTTCGCATCCGCGAGGACGACCCCAACCTCAATTCCCTGCTGGAGATGCACTTCGCCCGCTCACGCGAGCCATTGATGATCCAGCGCTATGAACCCGCCGTGCGGCAGGGGGACAAGCGGATCATCCTGGCGGACGGGCACCCGATCGGCGCGATCGACCGTGTCCCGGCCGAAGGGGAGGCACGTTCGAACATGCATGTCGGCGGGCGGGCGGTCAAAGCCACCCTGACGCCGCGGGATCACGAAATTTGTGCCGCGATCGGTCCGTTCCTGCGTGAACATGGGCTGATTTTCGTCGGCATCGACGTGATTGGCGACTGGTTGACGGAAATCAATGTGACTTCGCCCACGGGGTTGCAGGAAATCGACCGTTTCGATGGCGTCAACACCGCGTCCATGCTGTGGGACTGCATCATCGCCCGCCTTGGCGGCAGGGGATGAGGTGAAACGGGAATGCGGACGGGGCCGTATCGGCGGGCGTATGAAAATGTTATGCCGTTGCGGGCCATCGCCGTGACGTATGCCATCTGGCGTCATTGCACAGGGAATATTCCGGGCGGCGTCCCGGGATACATAATGGGAATCTAATGCAGCAGAACGGGACAGGTTTGATTATGCCAGACGCGCAACGGCAGGGCCGGACCCTGAAGACGGTTTGCATCGAAGGGGCAGGTACCATCTGATGAGTGACGTTCTGCGTGATTCCACCGCCGAAAAGGTGGTCGAGATTCCCTCTCCGCGTTCTGCCCTTGACGCCGATGCGGTCAAGGTGGCCTACCGCCGGTGGGCCGCGGTGTATGACGCCCTGTTCGGGGGGATCTCCGCCCTTGCGCGCAAGCGCGCGGTGGAGGCTGTGAACGCCCTGCCGGGGAAAAAGGTGCTGGAGGTCGGGGTCGGCACCGGCCTTGCGCTGCCCTATTACCGCCGTGACAAGCAGATCACCGGCATCGACCTGTCCGAAGACATGCTGGAACGCGCGCGGCAGCGTGTGAAGAAACTGCACCTGTCGAATGTTGATGCGCTGCTGGAAATGGATGCGGAGGAGACGAAATTCCCCGACGCATCGTTTGATATCGCCGTGGCGATGTTCGTGGCCTCCGTCGTGCCGCATCCGCGCCGCCTGCTGGGCGAACTCAAGCGCGTGGTCAAGCCGGGCGGGCACATCCTGTTCGTCAACCATTTCCTTGCAACCGGCGGTGTGCGCCTTGCGGTCGAGCGCGGCATGGCGCGGGCCTCGCGCTCGCTGGGGTGGCATCCGGATTTCGCGATCGAGGGGCTGCTCCCGCCAGAGGACCTGGCCCGTGCGGTCATCCGCCCGGTGCCGCCTGCGGGCCTGTTCACGCTGGTGACGCTCGACCGGCTGGACGACAGCAGTGAGTCGCTGGTGGCCTGAAGCCACCCGTATCCGGCACGATCCATGCGCAGCCCTGTCCTGACGGCAGGGCTGTAATGACATTCCCGCGACCGACAGGGCTGCTCACGGGGTCGTTTTTACGGATATGCCGGGATATATTGCCGCCTGAAATGCTATATCAGGGCTGTGGCGCAATCCTCGCGTCACAAGGGGAGTAGATACATATGCCAACAGTCGGTCAGGATCGGATCGATGGTGCGGGCGCCGGTTCGCCCACCGGGGCCGCCGGGGCGCGGGCGGGTTCGGGCGCTCACCGTCACGTTGGAACCCTGTATCTGTCCCTTGCCGTCGTGGCCGGGGCGGTGGGCGGCATGCTTGCCGTCGCGCTGCAGGCGGGCCTGCTGCCGCATGACCTGCTGGCAAACTGGGGCGGGGGCGACGCCGATGGCATGTGGGAACGCATCGCCACCCGCCATGGCATGATGATGGTCTTCTTCTGCGCGCTGCCGGCCCTGTTCGGCGGGTTCGGCAACTGGTTCGTGCCGTTGCTGACCGGGGCGCGGGACATGGCGTTCCCCCGTCTCAATACCATGTGCTGGCTTGCCGTCGCCGGCAGTTTCATCCTCGCGCTGCTGGGCCTGTCGGTCGTGACGGCACCCGCCATTTCGATTGCGGCCCTGCTGCTGTGGTGCGTGGGCATGCTGGGGATGGCGATCAACATGGTGGCGTCCGTCCTGAACATGCGCGCGCCGGACATGCGCCTGCGGGATATGCCGGTGTTCGTGTGGGCGCAGGCGCTCACCGCGATGATGCTGGTCATGGTCGTGCCCGTGCTGGCCGGTGCGCTGACGCGCATTGCACTGGACGGGGGCGATGTCTTTGCGCATCTCGACACCGTGCTGCGTGCCTTTGCCGGGCCGGAAATGGCGCTGCTGCTGCTGCCTTCCATCGGGATCGTCAGTCAGGTGGTGGAGACGTTCTGTGGCGTGCCCCTGCGTGGGCGCATGCAGGTGGTGGGGGCGCTGACGGTCATGTCGGTGGGTGGTGGCGCCGTCTGGACGCATGACCTGTTCAATGGCGGGCTGGGCGCGTCCGATGGATATCATGCCGTTGCCGAACTGCTGGTGATCCTGGCCCCTGTCGTCATGGTGCTGGGCGCATGGGCGGCGACGGTGCTGGCGGGACATGTGCGTTCCAGCCTGCCGATGGCATGGGCGGCGGGTTGCGCCGTGCTGCTGGTGGCGGGGGGTGTGATGTCGCTCCTGCCCGGCGGGATGGGCGACGTGCATGCGGCCACCGTCTTTGCCGCCGTGTTCGCCACCTTTGCCGGTTTCTATTACTGGGTGGGCAAGATGAGCGGCCATGTCGCGCCGCGCCTTGCCGGGCAGGTCCATTTCATCCTGACGGCGGCGGGCACCATTGTGTCGCTGATGGCGCATCAGGGGACGCTCGCCGTGGCAGGCGCAATGCTGATGGGGGCATCCATCGTGGTGTTCGCCGGGGTGGTCGCCGCGACCTGCATGCGCGGGCGTGGGCATATTGCCGCCAATTACTGGGGTGAGGGCGCGCGGACGCTGGAATGGACGCTGCCGTCGCCCGTCAGCATGGACAGGGGGAACGGGGCATGAGTGGTTCGGTCGCATCGGCTTCGGAAAACCCGGCCTATCCGGTTTCGGTTGTCGGGACGCAGGCGCGCGACTGGTTCGTGCTGCTCAAGCCCCGGGTAATTTCCCTTGTGGTCTTTACCGGGGCGGCGGGCCTCGCCATGGCGCCGGGACACCTGAACCCCGTGATCGCGGCCATCAGCATCCTGTGCATCTGCATGGCGTCGGGTGCGGCGGGTGCGATCAACATGTGGTACGACCGCGATATCGACGCGGTGATGAAACGCACGGCCACGCGTCCCATTCCCGACGGCCGCATGCGCCCTGATGAAGTCCTGGGCTTTGGCATCGGCCTGTCGGTGGCGTCGGTCATCCTGATGTGGCTGGCGACGAATGCGCTGGCTGCCGGGATCCTTGCGTTTTCGATCTTCTTCTATGCCGTCGTCTATACGATGTGGCTGAAACGTTCCACGCCGCAGAACATCGTCATCGGTGGCGCGGCAGGTGCGTTCCCGCCGATGATTGGCTGGGCCGCGGCGACCGGGTCGCTGACGGTGCTGCCGATTGTCATGTTCGGCATTATCTTCCTGTGGACGCCGCCGCATTTCTGGTCGCTGTCGCTTTATGCGTGCAAGGATTACGGACGGGCGGGGATTCCCATGCTGCCGGTCGTGCGTGGCGCGCGGCATACGCGGTGGCAGATCCTGTGGTACACCATCATCCTGATGGCGGTGACGCTGGTGCCCTCCGCAATGCACCTTGCCGGGTGGCTCTATACGCTGACGGCGACTGTCCTTGGGCTGGGCTTCATCTATCGCGCGATCGGCGTCCTGCGGGACCGTCAGGATGCGCAGGGCGTCAGCCAGACGGGTGACCTGCCCGCGCGCAAGGCGTTCCGGTATTCACTGGCTTACCTGTTCCTGCTGTTCTGCGGCATGCTGGCGGACCATTTCCTCATCATGCAGTGATGGGCGGCCTGCCGCGTGTGCCTTTATCCAAGAAGGGATATTGCAATGTCATCGGATAACGCCCCTGTGGCGCGTACCCCGGCCGAGGAATATGCCCGTCGGCACAAGGGCCGTATCTATGGCGTGGCCCTGACGCTGGGGGCGCTGGCGACGATCCTGTATGTGCTGAGCCTCGTTCGGATCTGATCCGAAAACCGACAAGAAGTTTTTGGTGAAGCTTTTTTCAAAAAGCTTCAAAAGATGCCGCCTTTTTGGAAAAAGGCGGCATCCAAAAACTCTTATTCATTCTTCATGAGGTTGCCAGAACCAGCCCATAAAAAAAGGGTGGTCCGACATATGCCGGGCCACCCTTCTTCTTTTGTTATGTGCGGATCAGCGTGCCGTCTGCTGGATGGCGGACAGCAGCCACATCCCGCCGCGTGAACTGCGTTCGAACGTCCACAGTTCCGTCACTGTCTGGCGTTCGGTCGAACTGCCGTCGATGACATGGCCCATCGTGTCGGTGGTCATGTCGATCAGGGAATACCGCATGGCCACCGTGGCGAAATCCATGCCGCCTTCCTGCCAGCTTTCCGTCAGGTCGCCATTTTCAAACCGCACGTCCGACACGACATTGCGTGCGCCACGGCTGGCGAGGGCGGTCAACTGGCGGCTGAAGTAATTGACCATCTCCGGCGTGGCCATGTGCTGCAGCGCGCCAAGGTTCTGCTGGCTCCACGCGGTCTGGATATTGATCAGCGCCTGCTGGAACGCCTGATAGTCGGCAGCCGTCAGCACAAGCTGCTGTGTGCCTGCGCCCGCAGGTTGCTGCGGCGGGGCGGCAGCGCCACCCCCGGTCAGGCCGGACAGTCCCGGCAGGCCGGAGGATGTGCTGCCCCCCTGTCCCGAAAAGCGGCGGATCAGCCACCGGACCACGAAGAAGACCAGCAGAAGCTGGATCAGCAGGCCGAGGATCCCGCTACCGCCCATGCCGCTGCCGAACATGCCATGTCCGAAGACCATGCCGAACAGGCCCGCGCCAAGCAGTCCGCCGGCAAAGCCGGTGAGGAAGGGATGGCGGGGCCGCCCCATCATCGCCGCGGCGCCCGCGCCGTAGGGCATGCGCGTGGCCGCGCCATAGGGCGCCGAGGGGCTGCTGCGCGGGGTCATGGTCTGCTGGAACGGGGTTGCGCCATAGGGGGCCGTGGCCGTGCGGGGCGGCGCGGAGTAGGTACGCGACCCCCTGCTGCCCATCGACATGCCGCCCCCGGCGCGCGCATCGGCGGCCACCGGATGGACAAGCAGGGGAAGGGCCGCCAGCGCGGCGCTCAGGCTCAGGATGATGCGTTTACGGAGCATCGGTCGCGAATGGGTCTGTTTCATCTGCGTCAGGGTATCTGGTATCCTGCGATAAGGCGATCCCGACGACTGCCGACGGAACCGTGGTTTATTTCAATATGGGGTTTAATCCGTCGATAAACAGGGGGCAGGGGACATTATCGTGTCCCCTGTCGCACAATTCATGCGCCCGCAATCATCATGTCATCAATCCGCACGGTCGGCGCGTTGGTGACGCGGCGGAACTGCAGGTCACTGGCGGGTTGCATGCGGGCGAACATGTCCACAAGGTTGCCCGCCACCGTCAGTTCCGCCACAGGCTCCGCCAGTTGCCCGTCACGGATCATGAACCCGGCGGCCCCACGGCTGTAATCGCCGGTGATGCCGTTGATGGCCGATCCCATCAGTTCGGTGACATAGATGCCTTCGCCAATATCCGCCATCAGCTCCTGCGGCGTGACCGCACCTGGCTGCATGTACAGGCTCCCCAGCGAGGGCGAAGGCGGCGACGACGCCCCCCGACTGGCGCAGCCATTGGACACCAGCCCAAGCTGCCGCGCGCTGCGCGCATCGAGCGCCCATGTCTGCAGCACCCCGTCCTTGACGATCGTCAACGGTTGCGTCCGCACGCCTTCGCCATCGAACGGGTGCGCGCCCAGTCCCCGCACACGCAGGGGATCGGCAATGATGGTGATGCCCGCATCCATGATCCGCTGGCCCATCCGCTCCTTGAGGAACGAGGTGCCCCGGGCGATGGAAATGCCGTTCACCGCGCCAGAGAGATGGCTCAGCAGGCTAGTGGAAATGCGCGGGTCCAGCACGATGGGCATCCGCCCCGTGCGTGGCCGGACGGGGTTGAGGCGCGCGACCGTGCGTTCGCCCGCATGCCGCCCGATGGTGGCCGCGTCCTCCAGATCCGACAGGTGCACCGCCGAATGGTAATCGTAGTCGCGCTGCATCCCCGTGCCCTGTCCCGCCACAACACTGGCGGAGATGGAATGGCTGCTGCGTGCATACGCGCCGGAGAAGCCCGCCGAGGTCATCAGGAGGATATCCATGCGACCCGCGCTGGCGGAGGCGCCGTTGGTGTTGCTGACCCCCCTGATGGCAAGGGCGGCGGCTTCCGCCGTGCGGGCGCGTTCGATCAGGTCGGCGGTGGAAGGCTCCGCCGTGTCCAGAAGGTCCAGTCCCGCCGCATCGACATGGCCATGGACGGCCTGGTCGCACAGGCCGGCGAACCGGTCCTCCGGCACGACGCGCGCCATCGCCAGCGCCTGGGTCACCAGTGGGTCGAAGCGCGCGGGATCAAGGCTGGTGGCCGACACGATGGCCGAACGGTGGCCGACGAACACCCGCAGGCCAAGGTCGCAGGTTTCGGAACGTTCCAGTTCCTCCGCCATGCCATTGCGCACCTGTGCCGCATGGGCGACCCGGGTGATGTAAACCGCATCGGCCGCATCCGCGCCGGCGGCGCGCGCCTGGTTGAGCAGGGTCGAAATGAGGTCGAGCGGTTCCGGTGTCATCGGGCGAGGATCTCCGCAACTGTGGCGACGTGGGGCATGTGCCTGACCGGCCCCAGCGATGTCAGGGTGGGGGTGCCGTGGAAGACGCGGGCGGCCACGCGCTGCACATCGGCGATGGTGACGGCGTCGATCCGCTTTACCGTTTCATGGGTGGGGATCAGGCGGTCGAAGATCTGCAACTGCCGCGCCAGTTGCTCACACCGGCTGCCGGTGCTTTCCAGTGACATCAGCAGCGAGGATTTCAACTGC
The DNA here is from genome assembly GCF_013155425.1 of Gluconacetobacter entanii. Classification (NCBI taxonomy): domain Bacteria; kingdom Pseudomonadati; phylum Pseudomonadota; class Alphaproteobacteria; order Acetobacterales; family Acetobacteraceae; genus Gluconacetobacter; species Gluconacetobacter entanii. The sequence goes on from NZ_JABJWD010000012.1 coordinate 25,765, forward strand.
GCGCGGGCGCGGTCAAGTTCGTTCTGCGCCACCTGTCCCTGCACCTTGCGCAGTTCCTCCAGCGTGACCGGGATCAGGTCCGCGACCTGGGATTCGCCGGTGCCCGCGTAAATCCCGAACAGCCCGCCCTGACGGAAGGGGGCGTTGAAGGAATAGACGGAATAGACCAGGCCGCGCTTTTCACGGATTTCCTGGAACAGGCGCGACGACATGCCACCACCCAGCAGCGTGGACAGCAGCAGGGCCGGATAATAGTCGGGATCGCCGTACCCGACCGACGGGAAGCCCAGCACGATATGCGCCTGGTCGAGGTCACGCTGCTGCGCGAACTCGCCCCCGACATAGCTTACGCCGGGGCGCGGCGGGATGGCCGTCTGCGGCAGGTCACGGAAATGCTGCTCCACCATTTCCACCACATGATGGTGATGCAGGTTGCCCGCCGCCGCGATGATGGTGTTGCGCGCGGTGTAATGCGTGCGCATGTAGGTCATCAGCGTCTCGCGGCTCATCTCCCGGATACCGGCCTCCGTGCCCAGCGTGGGACGGCCCATTGGCTGGTTGGGGAAGGCGGTTTCCTGGAAATGGTCGAACACGATGTCGTCGGGCGTGTCGTTGGCCTGTCCGATTTCCTGCAGGATCACGCCGCGTTCGCGCTCCAGCTCATCCGGGGCAAAGCTGCTGTGGGTCAGGATGTCGCCGATGATGTCCACGCCAAGCGGCAGGTCTTCCTTGAGCAGCTTGACGTAATAGGCGGTGTGTTCGCGCGCGGTGTAGGCGTTGATGTGGCCGCCGACATTCTCGATCTCTTCCGCGATGCCCGCTGCCGTGCGTGTCGCCGTGCCCTTGAACGCCATGTGTTCGAGGAAGTGGGAAACCCCGTTCTCGCTCGCGTCCTCGTTGCAGGTGCCGGCGGCGACATACGCCCCGAAGGAGGCGGTTTCGACACGCTCCATCCGTTCGGTGACAACGGTCAGCCCGGAAGGCAGGCGGGTAACATTGATGAGGTCAGTCATTCGGATCCTGAAGGCCCGGCCGGGTTCACTGACCGGCAGGGCCATGTTGGAGAAATCAGGGAAGGAAGCGGGACGACCGGCGGGTCAGCTATTCTTCAGCACCGCAGCGCGCACCTTGTCCTCGATCGCGCCGAGGTCGGCGGCCACGACCTCGTAACGCTCCGGACGGTCGAACAGGTCCGCGAGCGCATCGGGCAGGGCCGGACGGATGCCGATCGCCTTTTCCATCGCGTCGGGGAATTTGGCGGGGTGCGCGGTCGCCATCGCCACCATGGGGATGCCCGGTTCACGGAATGCGCGCCCCGCGGCGATGCCGATCGCGGTATGCGGGTCGGCCATGTACTGGCTTTTTGCATGCAGGCGGCGGATTTCGGCCACCGTCGCGTCATCATCAAGTGCGACGCCATGGAACAGCGCATTGGCCCTGTCCCATACCGGCGTGGGGACATGCATGCGCCCGGTTTTGCGGAACTCCGTCATCGTGCGCGCGCACGCTTCGGCGTCACGGTCGAGCAGTTCGAACAGGAGACGTTCGAAATTCGACGACACCTGGATATCCATCGACGGCGACAGGCTGGGCACGACGCCGTGGATGGACATGTCGTTTTCGTTGAGGAAGCGCGACAGGATGTCGTTGCGGTTCGATCCCACGCACAGCGCGCGCACCGGAAGCCCCATCTGGCGCGCAACCCACGCGGCCAGCACGTTGCCGAAATTGCCGGTCGGCACGGCGAACGCCACCTCCCGGTCCGGCGCGCCCAGCGCCAGCGCGGAATAGACGTAATACGGCACCTGGGCCGCGATTCGTGCCCAGTTGATGGAATTGACCGCAGACAGGTGCATGTCGGTGCGGAACGCGGTGTCGGCGAACATCGCCTTGACCATGTCCTGGCAGTCGTCGAACGTGCCCCGGACCGCAAGGTTGGTGACGTTGGGTTCCAGCACGGTCGTCATCTGGCGGCGCTGCACGTCGGATGTGCGTCCCTCGGGGTGGAGGATCACCACGCGCAGGCGTTCGCGCCCGCGACACGCCTCGATCGCGGCGGAACCGGTATCGCCCGAGGTCGCGCCGACGATGGTCACATGCTCGCCCCGCTGCGTCAGCACATGGTCGAACAGGCGGCCAAGCAACTGCATCGCCATGTCCTTGAACGCCAGCGTCGGGCCGTGGAACAGTTCCTGCACGAACAGCCCGTCCTCCACCTGCGTCAGCGGCACGATGGCGGCGTGGTCGAAATGGGCATAGGCGTCGCGGCACAGCCCCGCCAGTACGTCGGGTGCGATGGAGCCTGCAGTGAACGGCGCCATCACGCGCGCGGCGAGTTCCGGATAGGGCAGGCCACGCAGGTCACGCCACTGCTGGGGCGAGAATTCAGGCCAGCTTTCCGGCAGGTACAGTCCACCGTCCTCGGCCAGGCCAGCCAGGAGCACGGACGAGAAATCGCGGACAGGGGCTTGTCCCCGGGTAGAAATATAGCGCATGGGTCCGATCATAATGCCATCTCCCCACGGCGCGAAGGGGCGCGTGGGACTCGATTGCCCTATCCTGAACGATTTTGCGGCGGGTGTGTCAGAATTTCGCTTCGGGCAGGGCAGCGACATTGATGCGGTAGACATGGACCGGCCATGACACCTCCATCTTCCCGCCATCGAGCGCGGGCGTGCGGTCAAGCTGTGCCGCAGGCACATACAGCATCCCGTCCGGCGTGACATAGGACCCCGCGGGCCAGTGCAGGCGCGGGTCGGTCACGATGCGTTGATAGATCCGCCTGGGCGTCAGGCGGAAGATGCTGCTGGTGGACACGTCATTGAGGTAGAGCGTCCCGTCCGCCCCCACGGCGATCCCGCCATAAGGGGGGGATTTGTACCACAGCGTGGGGCTGTCCTCCAGTTCGATGGGCGTGACCTTGGGGTCGATCAGCACATCGGTGCCAAGCTTGTAGATCGGGCCGCTGAGCGGTTCGAAATACAGCCATTTCTCATCCGGGCTGATGGCCATCTGGCTGACATTGATGATGGCGGTATGGCCCGACTGGTTCTGCATCACGCGCCCGTCGGGGCCAAGGATCGGCCGCCCCGCCGTCAGCGCGGGGTTATGTTCCATCAGCCGCCGCTGCCCCTGGCCGTCAAGGTCTGCGACAATCAGCGCGGGCACCCCTTCGTCACCGATATAGGCATGGCCATTGCCCACCCGCATCGTGGACAGGAGGCTGTCGGGACGCAGGGCGGCGGCGTCGATCGCCCATGTGCCCTTCACCTGCCCGCTGGCGGCGTCGATGCGCACGACCTTGGGCTGTGCGCGCGTCCCGTCGGCGGCGATCCCGCTGTCGAGCACCCACAGCGTCCCGTCCGCCTGCAACTGGATGTCCGCAGGTGCAACCAGTCGCTGCGTCGCGGGTGTCGTGGGGTCGTTCCACGTTGCGTCGGGATAGGGGACAGGCTGCTGCCCGGGGGCGAGGATGACAAGCCCGCCCTGCCTCACGCCGGTCCATGCCGGGGCCAGCGCGATCAGCCGTCCGTCAGGCAGGGTGATGACACGCTCCCACGTCGCGGTGGTGGAGGTGGCGACTTCCTCCATCGGGGCGGACGGGTCCAGCGGCGGCGCGGGCTTGGCCGCGTGCGCGCCGGATGCGTGCGCTAGGGCCAGTGCGCCCGCAAGGGCGATGGCGGCCCCCGCATGGCGGGGATGATACGGGCGGGACGGGACGGAATCGTGACTGGACATTGTCCGCATGTCGCCATGAACCGCCCCCGAAGGCAAGGGGCCGCGCGTGATGGCGGCTATCCGCGCGCCTATTCCCCGCAATAGCGATGGCGCAGGTGCCGCAGGTAGGCCTCCGGCCCCGGCGGTGCGCCGGTGGCGTCGCGTACGATGTCGCGCATCGACGCACTGCTGGCGCGGTGATGGACATGGGTGCGCAGCCATGACAGCAGAGTGGAGAAGTCCCCGCGCGCGATATCGTCCATCAGGCCCGGATGCGCCTTCTGCGCCGCCTCGCGCAGTTGCGCCGCGATCATCGCGCCAAGCGTATAGGTGGGGAAATACCCCCACGACCCCGAAGGCCAGTGGATGTCCTGCAGGCAGCCAAGGCGGTCCTCCGGCACGCGCAGGCCCAGTAGGGCATGGATGCGTTCGTTAAACGCCGCCGGCAGGTCGCGCAGCGCCATCCGCCCGTTGATCAGCGCGGTCTCCATTTCATAACGCACGAGGATATGGGCGGGATAAGTGACCTCGTCCGCGTCCACGCGGATGAAACCGGGATGCACGCGCGTGACCTGCCGGTGCAGCGTATCGGCCGACCATTCGGGAGCCTGCGCATCCCCGCCCAGCGCACCGGCAATGACCGGGGCCGCCCATGCCATGAACTCCGCCGAGCGGCAGACCTGCATTTCCATCAGCAGCGACTGACTTTCATGCAGGCTCATCCCCCGTGCCGCACCAACGGGTTGGGAATGCCACGCGCGCGGCAGGCCCTGTTCATACAGTGCATGCCCGCTTTCATGCAGCACGCCCATCAGGGCATTGAGGAAATCATCATCCTCGTACCGCGTGGTGATGCGCACGTCATCTTCCGCCCCGCCGCAGAAGGGATGCAGGCTGACATCCAGCCGCCCGCGCGTCATGTCGAAACCCACGGTGCGCATCATGGTCTGGCCCAGCGTCGCCTGTGCGGTCGTGGCGAACGGCCCGCGCGGCAGGGTTGGCGCAGGGTGCGCGCGCTGGTGTTCCAGCGCACCGGAAATCAGCCCCGGCAGTTCGGTGGCAAGGCGTTCGAACACCGGGTCGATATCCGCCTGTCGCGTGCCCGGGTCATACTGGTCCAGCAGCGCGTCATAGGGCGAAAGCCCAAGTGCCGCCGCCTTGGCGTGGGCGACTTCGCGCGTGCGTTCCAGCACTTCACCCAGATAGGGCAGCAGGCTGGCGAAATCGCTGTCGCGGCGTGCAGTGCGCCATGCCATCTCGCACCGGGACGCCGCGCGCGACGCCGCCTCCACCAGGTCGGGGGGCACGGCCATGGCGTGGGCGTGCAGCCTGCGCATCTCCCGCAGGTTCGCCGCCTGCCACGTATCCGCAGGTTCCGCCGCCGCCGCCAGAAGGTCGGCCATGTCCGGGCCGGTCATGATGCCATGGTGCAGGACCGACAGGGTCGCGATGCTTTCGGCCCGGCTGTCGGCGGCCCCCGGGGGCATCATCGTATCCTTGTCCCAGCCAAGAATGCCCAGAGCGTTGGCGATATGCCCCATCCGCGCAAAGCGGCGGGTCAGCGTGTCATAGGCATCCTGTGCGGAGGGGGCGGTCACGGGGTCAGGCATGGAGGAATTCCCGGCGTAAAGGAGTCGTTATCAATTGCGCCCTAGCGTGGCGGCCTCGGACGCAACACGCAAGCAGGGACGGGTTCACCCATGCCGCAAAAGGCAGGCGACATGATCGAACAGGGCCTGCGCCTGCTGGCGCAGGGACAGGCGCAGGCGGCGGGCGGGCATTTCCGCGCGGTCCTGCGCCGTGACGGCAGCCATGCCGGGGCGCTGCACGGGATGGCGTGCGTCGTGCGCGCCTGCGGGCGCGACGACCTTGCCATCGGGCTTGCCGGCCGTGCGATCGAGATCGAGGGCGCGGCCCATTATTACGTGACACTGGCGCAGGCGCTGATGGCGCGCGGCCATGTGGTGCAGGCCCGCGCGGCGGTGAATGTCGCCATCCTGAAGGCCCCGCGTGATCTGGCGGCGCGCGCGGCGCAGGCCCGCATTGCCGAGGAATCGCACGATTTCGCCACGGCGGAGACCGCGCTGGCGCAGGCGATCGCCTGTGGCGGTGTCGATGCATGGCGTCCGCGCGCGGACATGGCGCGCTTCCTGTGGCGCCGGAACCGCCGCCCCGATGCCCTGTCATGGATGCGCAGGGCCTTTCACCTTGCCCCGGCGCAGGACAGGCTCCTGTTCCATGAACTGGTGGAGATGCTGCTTGGCTGTGGCGAGGTGGGCGAGGCGCGCGCCAGCCTGGAGGCATGGCTGCTTCACCTGCCCGATGACGCGGTGGCGGCGGGCAACCTTGGCGCCGTCCTGTTCGCGCAGCGTGAATACGCCGCCGCCCTGCCATGGCTGCGCCGCTGTGTGGAGGCCGGGGCGAATGCGGAGGCATGGAACAATCTGGGCCTGACCTTCATGGCGCTGGGCGATGTGGCGCGTGCGCGGCGGGCGCTGGAACAGGCCTGCGACCTGCGGCCGGGCGACGGGCGCATCGCCGCGAACCTCGCCACCGTGCTGGCGGAGCAGGGGGAGGACGCGCCCGCCGCCGCCCTGTGCCACGCGGTGATGGAGGATACGCGCACTGATGCGCAGACCCGCGCACAGGCGCGCTTCAACCTCGGCACGCTCCTGCTGGGGCAGGGGCGCATGGCCGAAGGCTGGGAATTGTGGGAGGCACGGCACGCGCTGCTGCCGCCCGACACGACGCATTATCCCGTCCTGCCCCGTTGCACCCGCGCGATGCTGGCCGATGGCGCGGGCACGACGGGGGACCGGATCGTCGTGCAGGCCATGCAGGGGATGGGCGATACGATCCAGTTCCTGCGTTATGTCCCGATGCTGGCGCGCAGGCGGCGCGTGGTGCTGGTGCTGCCGCCCGCGCTGCATCGACTGGCGGGCAGCCTGCGTGACCGCACGGGGGTATCGGTGGCCCGCCGCATGGAAATTATCGCCCCGAATGACGAATATCCACGCGGGGTTGTGGCGCGGTGCGACCTGTTCAGCCTGCCGCACCTGCTGGGGGCGGACGCGCACCCCCGTCCGGTGGGGGCGTATCTCGGCCCGGTGGTGGCGTCACGCGCGACGCAGGATGTCCGGGTGGGAGTGTGCTGGTCTGGGAATGAACGCTACCGCTTCGACCGTCTCCGCTCGATCGGGGCGAAACGGATGGCGATGCTGGGGACGGTGGAGGGCGTGACCTTCGTCAGCCTCCAGCATGGGGCGGGGGATGCGGACCTGCCGTTTCCGATGGAAACACCCTCACTGGGCGATGTGATGGATACGGCGTGCGTTATCGCCACGCTGGATCTGGTGATCTGCGTCGATACGATGGTGGCGCATCTGGCGGGGGCGATGGGACGGCCGGTCTGGCTGCTCAACCGTCATGGGGGGGACTGGCGCTGGTCCGCCGCACTTGATGGCGGGGCGGCGTCGTCATGGGGACAGCGCGGCAGTTGCTGGTATCCGCACCTGCGGCAGTTCCGGCCCACGCAGGCCGCGCCCCCGCCTCATGCGTGGGACGGGGTGATGGAACAGGTCCGCCACGCACTGCACCAGTGGCGCGACGCGCGGCGCGACGTCAGATCGTGACGGTGTCGAGTGCGGAGGTCATGCGGGTTGCATCGGCCTCCGCCTTCTGAAGGCCGGCAAGCAGCGTCTGGCGGATGGTTTCCAGCCGGGCCTTGTCCGTGATCTTCAGGCCGAACAGGTCCTTGACGTAGAAGACGTCAACCGCCCGCACGCCATAGGTCGTGATGTGGGCCGATGCGATCTGCAGTTTCTGGTCGCTGATGGTCGCGGTGATGTCATGCAGCAGGCCGGGGCGGTCGCGCCCGTTGATTTCGACCACCGTGCAGGCATTGGACGCGCGGTTGTCGATCACGACGCGCGGCGGCACATGGATGGCGCGCATGCGCCGTCCGCTGCCGCGCCGCCCGCAGGTCGCGATTTCCCTGTTGATGTTAAGCTGCCCCGACAGCGCCTGCTCCACCAGCATCGACAGGCGGGCCAGTTGCTGCGGTTCCTCGAACGCCGCGCCATCGGCGTCCTGCACCCATAACGTGTCGAGCGCCATGCCGTTGGTCATGGTGTGGATGCGCGCATCGACAATGGACGCCCCCGCGATGGCGACCGCGCCTGCGATGCGCGAAAACAGGCCCGGATGGTCGGCGGCATAGATCGTGACCTCTGTCACGCCCCGCGCCGGAATCGGCTGGGATTCGACCGTCAGCGGGGACTGCCGGGCCTCGGATTCGGTAATGAGCTGGATATGGCGGCGGTGGGTGTCGCGGTCGAACGACAGCCAGTAACTGCCATAGCCCAGTCCCATGAAATGCGCGATGTCACCTTCGGGCAGGCCATCTTCGGCCAGCCACTGCGCCGTCGCCGCCTTGGCGCGCGCGACGCGGACATCGCGTTCCGTCGTCGCCATGCTGCCCTCCAGCACTTCGGCCACGCGCATGTACAGTTCGTTGAGCAGCGTCGCCTTCCACGCGTTCCACACGCGCGGGCCGACCGCGCGCATGTCCACGATCGTCAGCAGCAGCAGAAGGCGCAGGCGTTCGGGCGACTGGATGATGTCGGCAAGGTCGAGGATCGTCTTGGGATCGTCGATGTCGCGCTGGAACGCCGTGTGGCTGAGCAGCAGGTGATGCAGCACCAGCCACGACACGGTCTCGGTCTCCTCGCTGTCCATGCCCAGTTCGGGACAGACATGCAGCGCGATTTCCGACCCGATTTCCGAATGGTCCCCGCCGCGTCCCTTCGCGATGTCATGCAAAAGGACCGCGACATACAGCGCCCGGCGTGAATGCAGGTTGCGCGCCAGTTCATAGGCCAGCGGGATCTCGTCCGCCATCGACCCGTGCTCCACCCGCTCCAGGATGCGCAGCGCGTCGATGATGTGCTCGTCCACCGTGAAGACATGGTAGGTGTCGAACTGCATCTGCCCCACGACCCGCGACCAGTCGGGCAGCAGGCGCCCCATCAGGCCGGTTTCGTTGAGGATATGCAGCCAGTAGGCGTTCCCCTTGCGGCGCCCTTCGTCCATCTGGTGGAAACTCGGCGCGTCATCGCCCTGCACGGCGGCGGGCGGCGTGCCGGCGGCGCCATGGCGGGCACGTTCGGGCGGGGCGCCACACATCAGGTCGAGGAAGATGGAAGACGCCTCCGCATTGCCGCGCAGGGTGGCGGCATGGCGTTCCCAGCGGATCAACTGCTGCATCGCCAGCGGATGGATCGGCAGCTTGCGCTTCTTCGCCCATGCCAGCAGGCGCATCATCTGGATCGGTTCATGTTCGAACGAGGTGCCGCGTTCGGGCAGGATGCGCCCGTCCATCACGGTGAATCCCGCATCGCGCATCTGCGCATCCGCCTGCGGCGCGTTGGCGATGGGGCCAAGCGCCTGGCGCAGCACGGCGGGTTCCAGCACCAGTGTGAGGCGCATGACCTCGCGCACCGTCAGGAAGTAGTGGCGCATGAAGCGTTCTACGCCAACCTGCCGGCCATGGCGGGTATAGCCCATGCGCCCGCCGACGACAGGCTGCACGTCGAAGGTCAGGCGTTCCTCCGCCCGGCCGGAGACGTAGTGCAGGTGGAAACGCACGCGCCACAGGAAATCCCATGACCGGCGCGCGCGCTTGGCCTCCTGTTCCGTCAGCAGCCCGAGCGCGCTGAACCCCGGCGCCAGCAGGTCGGAGACGTGGCGCGTGCCGAACGTGTAGCGGCACATCCAGTACAGCGTCTGCAGGTCACGCAGGCCACCGCGCCCTTCCTTGACATTGGGTTCGACGAGGTAGGGGCTGTCGCCGAAACGGTGGTGGCGGGCGGCGCGTTCGCGTCGCTTGTCGGTGATGAAGCACGCCGCCCCCGCCGTGACGCAGGCCACGATGTAGCGGGCCTCGAACATCGCGAACAGGGCGGCGTCCCCCGCCAGCAGTCGTGCGTCGAGCAGCGTCGTGCGCACGGTGGTGTCGGCCTCGGCCTCCGTGATGCATTCGTCGATGGTGCGGGTCGCATGCCCGACCTTCAGCCCGAGGTCCCACAGGAAATACAGGATGTATTCAACGACGCCGCGCACCTCGTCCGATGGTTCGTCCGGGGTCAGGAACAGCAGGTCGATGTCGCTGAAGGGGGCGAGCAGCCCACGCCCGTACCCGCCCGTCGCGGTGATGGCGAAGCTGATCTCCCCCTTTGCGTGCGACTCGGCGCGTACGCTGCGGGTCGCGAATTCGCACAGCGTGCGGATCATGCCATCGGTATAGCCCGCCAGCAGCTTGCCCGCGTCCGCGCCGCCAAGCCGGTGCGCCTCGAATTCCTCGCGCACATGGGACTGGAACCGCGCAAGATGCCGGCGGAACAGGCTGATCGCCTCCTCCCGCGGGAGTTCCGGGGCATAGGGAGCGTTCAGCCCCAGCGCATCGCGCAGGGCAAGGGTCATGTCCTCGACGGTGGAGGAGGCGTGGGCATGGCTCGGCATCGGGGTATGATCGGCGTCCTTTGGGGCGAATGGGCCGGACAAGTGTGCCGGTCTTTACGGTTACGGGTCCAGATGTTCCTTACTGGAATGTAGGAGTTTTTTTAACCGGTAAAGGGCGTCGAGCGCAGCGCGCGGGGTCAGTTCGTCGGGATCGAGGGTGGTGACCATCTCGATCACTTTTTCCGGCAGCGCGGGCGTCGCCTCCGGCGCGGGGGCTGCCGTGTCGATCCGCTCGAACAAAGGCAGGGCGGGGGCCGCGGCATGGCGTTCCTTCTCCAGCCCCGCCAGAAGCCGTCCCGCGCGGCGCACCACGGGTTCGGGCACCCCGGCAAGCCGCGCGACATGCACGCCCCAGCTACGCCGCGCGGTGCCGGGGATGACCTCGTGCTGGAAGATCACCTCGCCCTTCCATTCACGCACGCTCATGGTGTGGGGCGACAGGCGCGGCAGGCTTTCGGCCAGTTCGGAGAGTTCGTGGAAATGGGTTGCGAATATGGCCCGGCACCGCAGCGTCGAATGCATGGCTTCGAGCACCGCCCACGCGATCGCCAGCCCGTCGAGGGTCGCCGTCCCGCGCCCGATCTCGTCCACCACCACCAGGGAACGCGGCCCCGCCTGGTTGAGGATGGCCGCCGTCTCCGTCATTTCCACCATGAAGGTGGAGCGTCCGCGCGCAAGGTCATCCGACGCCCCCACGCGGGAGAACAGGCGATCGACAATGCCGATGCGCGCCGCCTTCGCACAGACCGGCAGCCCCGCCTGCGCCAGGATGACCGCCAGCGCCGTCTGGCGCAGGAACGTGGACTTGCCCGCCATGTTCGGCCCCGTCAGCAGCATGACGCGCCGGTCGGGCGACAGGTCGCAGCTATTGGGGGTGAAACGCGCGTCACGCGGCAGTGCGGCCTCCACCACCGGGTGGCGGCAGTCGGTCAGGTCGAACGTGGTGTCATCGCTGATGGCGGCACGGCACCATGTCCCGCCCCCGGCCAGTTCGGCGCACGACTGCACGATGTCGAGCACCGCAAGCGCCGAGGCGATGTCGGGCAGGGCGGGTTCGGCGAGGATGCGCTGCACCAGTTCGCCAAACAGCGCGCGTTCGCGTGCGGCCGCGCGTTCCGCCGCCTCGATGATGCGCTGGTCAAGGCTGACGAGGCGGTCGGTCGAAAACCGCGCCGCACTGGCGGTCCCCTGGCGCAGGATCAGGTCCTCGCGCCCCTTGATGCGTGCGGAGGCGGCGGACGGCACCTCGATCACGTAGCCAAGCTGCGCATGGTGGCGGATCTTGAGGTTGGAGATGCCGAATTCGTCGGCATATTCCTGCTGGAGCGCTGCGATGATCCGGCGGCTGCCATCGCGCAGTTCGCGTTCGCCATCAAGTTCGGCGTCATATCCGGTGGCGATGACGCCCCCATCCTCCAGCCGCGCGGGCAGGCTGTCGGACAGGGCGCGCGCCAGCAGGGCCTCAAGTTCCGTTGCCTTGTCGAGGTGGGCTGTGGCGCGGGCGACAAGGGCGGGGATGTCCGTGCTTTCGCGCACGATGCGCGCCACCTCGCGCGCGGTGGACAGGGCGGTGCGGATGGCGGCGGCGTCGCGTGGCTGCCCCCGGCCCAGCGACAGGCGGCCCAGCGCGCGCGCCACGTCCGGGGCGGGACGCAGCGCATCGCGCAGGGACTGGCGCACCTGCGGCTTGTCCAGCAGCCACGTCCACGCGTCCTGCCGCGCGGTGATGCGTCCTGTCTGGGTCAGGGGGGCTGCGACCCATTCGCCAAGAAGCCGGCTGCCTGCGGCACTTACGGTCCGATCGACCGCGGCGAACAGGGTATGCACGGTTTCTCCGTCGCGCGTGCGCAGCAGGTCGAGGCTGGCGCGCGTGGCGGGATCGAGGCCAAGGACCTCGCTGCTGTCATGGGGCTGCGGGCGTGACAGGCGCGGCAGTTGTCCCGCCTGGCTGCGGCGGATGTAGTCGATGGCGGTCGCGCCTGCCATCGCCTCGCCGTCGGAGAAGGTGCCGAAGGCGTCAAGGCTCGCCGCGCCAAAGGTCTCGGCCATGCGGCGGCGCGCGGCCTCGGCGTTCACGGGAATGACGGGGGGCGCGCGGCGGGGGGCGAAATCGCCCAGCGCAATGTCGTCGGCGCACAGGATTTCCGCCGGGTCAAGGCGGCCCAGCAGGTCGAACAGCCCGTCGGCCGGGACGCTGGCGGTTTCGAACAGGCCGGTGGAAATGTCGATCCACGCAACCCCCAGCCGTCCCGTGCCGCGTTCGGCGACGACGCAGGCCAGCAGGTTCTGCCGCCCGGCCTCAAGCAGTTCGTCTTCCGTCAGGGTGCCCGGCGTGACCAGCCGTACGACCTCGCGCCGCAGGGGGCCTTTTGCAGCACCACGCCCCTTTCGCGGGGCCTCGGTCTGTTCGGCGACCGAGACGCGGAACCCCCGGCGGATCAGCCGCGCGAGGTAGGCGGGGGCGGCATGGACCGGCACGCCGCACATCGCGATCGGCGCGCCCGCATGCGTCCCGCGCGCCGTCAGCGAGATGTCGAGCGCCGCCGCCGCCGCCTCGGCATCGGCGAAGAACAGTTCATAGAAATCGCCCATCCTGAAGAACAGCAGGGCTTCGGGATGCTCCGCCTTGAGGGCGAACCATTGCGCCATGGCCGGTGTGGCGCCTTCGGGGGAGGGGATGGTCATGGCATGGATGTGTAAAGAGGACATTCCCGATTTTCCAGACCCAGAATCCCGATCGGCATGAAATAGGGAAGGGCGTTCATTCCGCGCGTGGTGTGGCGCGCAGGCCCAGCCGCCGCGCGATGGCGGAGGTGATGCGCCAGCCATCCATGATGCCCGTCAGGTGCAGCCCCGTGCCATAGGTAAGCGCGGCCACCACCATGACCGCGCCCAGCATCAGCGTCCGTCCCGTGCGGGTCATGTCCATCATCCGCCCCGCCGGTGTCCACTGGCACAGGGCCATGACCACCACCGCCATGATGGCGGCGCAGGCGGTCATGCGCGACAGGCGTGATATCAGGTTTTCAGTCAGGTGCATTGCCCCGTTGCGCAGCAGGATCGCGCCCAGCACGACCACGTTGACGATGGCGGCAAGGCTGCTGGCCAGTGGCGGGCCGACATGGGCCAGCGGGTGCATGAACATCAGGTTGAGCACGAGGTTGAGCGCAAGCGTCCCCAGCCCGATGATGACCGGGGTGCGGGTATCGCCCCGTGCGAAGAACCCGGGGGAGAGTACCTTGACCATCACGAACGCCGGCAGCCCCAGCGCATAGGCGCGCAGCGACTGCGCCGACATCATCGCGTCATGGGCGGAAAACGACCCGTGCCCGAACAGCGTCATCATCACCGGGTCCGCGACAAGGATCAGCCCCAGTGTCGCGGGCAGCGTCAGGACCAGCGCATATTCGATGGCGCGGTTATGGATGGCGTGGGCGTCGTCCAGTTCCCCCCGCGCAAGGTGGCGCGTCAGCACCGGCAGCAGCGTCGTCCCCGCCGCAGCGCCGAGCACGCCAAGGGGCAACTGGTTCACACGGTCGGCGAAATACATCAGCGACACGCTGCCCGCAGGCAGCAGGGTGGCGATGATGGTGTCGATCATCAGGTTGATCTGCGTGATGCCGCTGCCCACCAGCCCGACCGCCATGCGCCCGAGCAGCAGGCGGATGCGCGGCGTCACGCACGGCACCACCGGATGCAGCGTCATGCCCGCGCGGTGCAGCGCGAACAGCAGGATGGCGAACTGGATCACGCCCGACGCCGTCACCCCCCATGCGGCGGCGGGCGCGACCCCGCCGACATAGGGCGGCAGAAGCAGTATGGCCGCGATTCCCACGACGTTGAAGCTGACATACGCCGCCGCCGCCACGCCGAAATGGTGCATGCCGTTGAGCACGCCCGACACCAGCGCCGCCCCGCAGATCAGCACGAGGTAGGGGAAGGTGATGCGGCTGAGCGATATGGCGAGCGTATCGCGCACCCCGTCATGGGCGAATCCGGGGGCAAGCAGGCGCAGCACGCCGGGCATGAAGATTTCGCCCAGCACCATCAGCAGCGTCAGCCATGCGATCAGCACGCTCAGCGTTTCATTGGCGAAGCGGCGGGCCGGTTCGCGCCCCTCCGTCGCCAGCAGGGAGGAGAACAGCGGCACGAACGCGGCGTTGAGCGCGCCTTCGCCAAACAGGCGGCGGAACATGTTGGGCAGGCGAAAGGCGATCTGGTAGGCGTCCTGGACCGGCCCCACCCCCATCAGCGCGGCCAGCAACTGGTCGCGCACAAGCCCGAGGATGCGGCTGAGCATGGTCCAGCCGCCAACCGTCAGGAATCCCCTAAGCACGTGCGCCGCACCCGTGGCCGCGCGGTGATGGCGGCATCAGTGGTCCATGACGGCGCGTTCGACCGCCATGCGGACGCGACGGGATTCGGGCGAGGTGATGGACGAAAACCAGTTCACCAGCGTGCCGTCGCGCCCGATCAGGTATTTGTAGAAATTCCACCGTGGCCGCGCGAGGAAGCCGCCCTGCTGCGCCAGCCAGCGGAACAGCGGGATGGCCTGCGGCCCGCGCACATGGCACTTTGCCGCCAGCGGGAAGGTGACGTGGTAATTGCGTTCGCAGAACGCGCCGATTTCCTGCGCAGTGCCGGGTTCCTGCGCGCCAAAATCGTTCGACGGCACGCCAATCACCATCAGGTCATGGCTGCGCCATGTCGTCCACAGTCCCTGCAATCCCTCGTACTGGGGGGTGAAGCCACATTTCGATGCCGTGTTGACAATCAGGATCGGCTTGCCACGCAGGGTAGAAAGGTCGATCGGCTCTCCGCTCAGGGCGGGCAACGTGAAGTCATACGCACAGGTCATGGGAATTGCTCGGGCTTGGAAACAGGGATGCCGCGTGGCCAGCGGCCTTGGGGGATAGGCGAAGATTCGCCCCCCGCAGTCAAGACCCCTGCCACGCGAAGGCAGGCTTTGCACGGGGGATTTGTGTAAAACCCCTGTAACGTGTGATCCCGACATGGGGGCATGCGTCATGCGATTGCCGCGAACTCCTGCCCCACAGGACGGCTCATCAGGCGCGTGCGTGCGTCCGACAGGTCGATTTCCCCCGCCAGCAGCAGGGCCACGGTCTCGATGATCGGGACGCAGACCCCGCGCGCGCGGGCAAGGGCCAGCAGCGCGGGCGCGGTGGTCACGCCCTCCACGACTCCGCCACCATGGGCAAGGGCCTGCTCCAGCGTCCTGCCCCGCCCCAGCGCGAGGCCCAGCGTGGAATTGCGCGACGCCGCCCCCGTGCAGGTCAGGATCAGGTCCCCGATTCCCGCCAGTCCCGACAGCGTTTCCGCCCGTCCGCCCAGCGCATGCGACAGGCGGCCGAGTTCGGCGAGGCTGCGGGTGATCAGCGCCGCGCGCGCGTTTTCACCAAGGCCCGCGCCGATCGTGGCGCCGGCGGCGATGGCGATGACGTTCTTTGCCGCGCCACCGACCTGCACCCCGGTGGGGTCATCGCTGGCATACAGGCGAAAGGACGGCGTCGTCAGCAGGTCGGCAAGTGCGCGCGCCTGTGTCGCGCTGGCGCAGGCCAGCACGGAGGCGGCGGGCAGGCCACGGGCGATTTCATGGGCGAAGTTCGGGCCGGACAGCACGCCATGCGTCACGCCGGGATGGACCTGCGCCATGATCCCGGTCGGCAGCAGGCCGGTCGCAAGTTCCACGCCCTTGCAGCACGCGATCATCGGCGCGACGGGGGGCACGCGCGCGCAGACACCGCGCAGGTGCTGCGTCGGCACGGCAAGGAGGATCGCATCGGCGCGCGCCGGCATTTCGCCGGACAGGGTGACACGGTCCGGCAGGGGCGCATCGGGCAGGCGGGGCAGGATGCGCGTGTCCGGCAGCGGTTCGGCCCGACGCGCCCACAGATGCACATGCGCGCCCGCCCGCGCCGCCTGTATCGCAAGCGCGATGCCCCATGCCCCCGCGCCGATGACGGCGATATGCGCGCTGTTCATGCCCGTGTGCTCCTGTGGTGGCGTATCGTGACCGCACAGGCATGCGCCCGAACGCGCGCGGCATGCAAGCGTGGAGGAACGGGCCCGGTGATGACGCCGCATGCGACCGGGCGGGAAGGTCGTGTCAGTCCGCCGCACCCGCCGGGGCGAAGCGCGCGGCCATGTCCGACAGGGGCCAGCGCGGGCGCGGGCGCAGGGCGATGTCATCGGGAACGGGCAGGCCATGCGCCCGTGCCTCGTGCATCGTCTCGATCGCGGCCCAGGCCACCATGACCGCATTGTCCGTGCACAGCCGCAGCGGCGGGGCGGCGAACGGCAGGCCCCGCGCCCGCGCGATCTCCGTCAGGCGCGCGCGCAGGGCCGTGTTGGCCGCCACCCCGCCCGCCGCGACCAGGCCCCGCGCGTCGGGCATCATGTCCAGCGCATGTTCGATTCGGTCGGCCACGATATCGCTGACCGCCATCTGGAAACTTGCAGCCAGACCTGCCGCCACGTCATGCGGCAGGGCCGCGCGGTCATAGGGGGCAAGTTTCTGCGCCACCGCCGTTTTCAGGCCGGAAAAGGAGAAATCGCATCCTGCCCGCCCCATCAGCGGACGTGGCAGGGCAAAGGCGGACGGGTCGCCATGTCGTGCGAGGGCCTCGACCGCCGGGCCGCCGGGCCAGCCAAGGCCGAGCATCTTGGCCACCTTGTCAAACGCCTCGCCCGCCGCGTCGTCGATCGTGCCCCCCAGCCTGCGGTACCGGCCCACGCCCTCGACCGCGATGCACTGGCAATGCCCGCCCGACACCAGCAGCAGGAGGTAGGGGAACGGCGCGCCATCGGGCGTGATGCCGGGCAGGCGGGCCGTGAGGGCATGGGCCTCGATATGGTTGACGGCAATGAACGGGCGCCCCAGTGCGAGGGCCAGTCCCTTGGCGAAGTTCGCGCCGACGATCAGGCCCCCGATCAGGCCGGGGCCACAGCTTGCGGCAATCGCGCCGATGCCGGCGGGTTTCATCCCGGCCCGGTCCAGCACGTCGCGCACCAGCGCGGGTAGCGCGCCGAGGTGCGCGCGCGCCGCGATTTCGGGCACGACCCCGCCGAATGGCACATGTCCGGATTGCGTTAATGTCGCCTCTGCCATGATGGTGCCGTCGGCCGAAACGATGGCGCAGGCCGTGTCATCGCAAGAAGATTCAATCGCCAGCACGGGTGATGGCAGGTCGGGTGCGGGGGCTGGGCGCTGGCTCATCGTGCAAAATACCGTCCGTTCGGGGCGAATGTCATCTTTCCTTTATCGCGATGGGGTAATAGACACGCGATATGGATTTCGCAAAGTCTTCCGCCCCCGCTCCGTCGTCCGCGCTGCAGAAAGTCGCGGCCGAGGCCGCTGCACGCCAGCGAAAGGACGCCCCCCGCGCCGAGCCGCACCGCAGGCAACTGCCGCTGAAGGTGGGAACGCGCGCGTCCCCGCTGGCACTCGTGCAGACGCGCGCGTTCCTGACGGTGCTGACGCGCTTCTGCCCGGTCCTGCGCGACATGGGCGCGTTCCAGGAACACCAGATCAGCACGACGGGCGATCAGGTGCTCAACCGCAAGCTGGCGGAAATTGGCGGCAAGGGGCTGTTCGCCAAGGAAATCCACGAAGCCCTGCTCGACGGGCGGATCGATTTTGCGGTCCACAGCCTCAAGGACCTGGAGACGACGCTGCCGCCGGGACTGGTGCTGGCGTGCACCCTGCGGCGCGAGGATGCGCGCGACGTGCTGATCCTTGGCCCCGACTGCCCCACGCCCGACCCGATGGACCCGTATTCCGCGCTTGCCCCCGGTGCGCTGGTGGGATGCGCGTCCGTGCGGCGGCAGGCGCAGATGCTGCATGTCCGTCCCGACCTGCGGTTCGGCCTGCTGCGCGGCAATGTGCAGACGCGCCTCGACAAGCTGGCGGCGCGGCAGTGCGACGCCACCCTGCTGGCGCTGGCGGGCCTGCGTCGCCTGGGGATGGAGGATCGCGCCGACGTCATCCTCGATCCCACCATCATGGTGCCCGCCGCGGGGCAGGGGATCGTCGGTGTGACGGTGCGCGAAAGCGATATCGAACTGCGCGAACTCCTTGCCGCGATCGAGGATTATGAGGCCCGCGCCGTCGCCACGGCGGAGCGCGCGCTGCTTGCGGAACTTGACGGGTCGTGCCGCACGCCGATCGGCGGGTATGCGCGCCTGATCCCGGTGGTGGCCGGGGGCGCGCCGGAACTGCACCTGACGGGTCTTGTCGCGCGGGAGGACGGGTCCTTCCTGCTCAAGCGTTCCATCAGCGGCGCGCCGTCCGATGCCGCGCGCCTTGGCCATGCGCTGGGCCGCAGCCTGCGGGCCGACAGCCCGCCGGACATCTTTGCCGAATAGGCCCCACGCGCCGCCGTTGCGTGACAGGGCGGGCGTGCTGGTGACGCGCCCGCCCCCCGGCCTTGCCGAAACGATGGAAGCCACCGCCGCGCAGGGGTGGCGTCCCGTTGCCGCCCCGATGCTGGATATCGTGTCGTGTCCACTGGCGCCGGGCGGTGCCGCCTCGGCGGCAGCGCCGCCGCAGGCCGTGGTCGTGACCAGCAGCCAGGCCATCTCCGCCATTGCGTTGCCGGACCTTGTGAACATCCCCTGCTATGCCGTCGGGGCCGCGACCGCGCGCCGGGCGCGCGCCGCCGGGTTTGTCCATGTGCAGGTCGCGCCCGAAGGCACGGCGGAGGGGCTGGGCCGGATGCTGCTGGCATGCGTCGTCCCGTCGGCGGGTGCGCTGTTGCTGGCGATGGGGCGGGGATACGGCATGGACCTTGCCCGCGGCCTGCGCGATGCGGGGTTCCGGGTCCGGCGGCGCGTGGTCTATCGCGTGACGCGGCGCAGGCGGCTGGATGCACGGGCCGGTGAGATGCTGCGACGGGGGCAGGCGGGGGCGGTGCTGTTCTACTCCCCCCGCACGGCGCAGGCGTTCATGGAGGCGTTGACGCCCGCCCTGCGCATGGCGCTGGCGCAGGTACGCGCCATCGTCATTTCCGCACGCACGGCCGATGTGCTCGATGCGGCGCAGTGGAAGTCGGTGGAGGTCGCCCCCACCCCTGACAGTGCGGGCATGCTCGCCTGCCTTGGCGCGCGGGGCTGAGGGGCAGGGCACAAAAAAGCCCGGCGGGGTGATCCCGCCGGGCCTGTGCCTCCGTCACGACGAAGCGCGCCAGTTGGAAGGGCGCCGGTTTCAGGCGTGTCCGGCAGCCTGCGCGAAGGTGTTGCGCTTGTGGTGCCACAGCGCCGCGAAATCGACGGGCTGCAGCAGGACCGGCGGGAATCCGCCATCGCGCGTCGCGTCATTCACGATGTTACGCACGAACGGGAAAAGCAGGCTCGGGGTTTCGATTTCGAGGATCTGCTCAAGGATATGTTCGGGCGCACCCGTTACCGTCACCAGCGCGCAGTAGTACAGTTCGACAATGAACACCTGACGGGCGGCCGCCTGCGTGTCCGGGGTCACAGGCGGCAGCGAGGCCTCGATCTTCGTGTGCAGGGTCACCTCGTACAGGGGCTGTTCACGGGTGATCTGCCGCGCCTGCACGTCGATCTGCGGCTGCATGGTGGGGGTTTCCGTCTGCAACTGCTGGAAGATCAGCGGGGCATTCGGAACCTCGAACGAGAGATCCTTGACGTACTGGATGTTGATCGTCCTGAAGATCTGCGGAGCGGCCTGTTCCTCCTGCGGTGCGTCGGCGTTCTTCGGAAGGTCGGAAGGCTTGTCGGTCATGTGGCTCTTTGTTCCCTGAGACGGAAAAGGGGGAAGGAAAACGGGTGTTCCAAGCCGGTAGCATGCCTCCACGCGTTCGCCAACCATGTCGCGTCGTGGTGCAATTCCCGCGATATGCGCATTAAACGCTTCTGTCGCATTGTCTTGGCAGCGGGCGTTGCCTATGTTTGCCGAAGGATTTTTTTAACGGGTCGGGGTTCTCCCGCTCGCGGGTATGGACAGGCGGCATGGATTTTCTATTCGGGCATTTCCCCCTTGATCTGGTGTTCCTGGGGCTGATCGCCGTGTTTCTGGTGCTGCGCCTGCGGGGTATCCTGGGCCGGCGTGTCGGCGCCGAACCCGCGCCGCAGCCGATACGTCCGGCGGCCGCCCCCGCCCCGGTGATCGAGGGGACGCCCGAACCCGTGGCGCCTGCCACGACCTATGACATTCCCACGCCCGATACCCGCGTGGGGCAGGTGCTGTCCGCGATTGCCGCGCGCCAGCCGGGATTTACGCCCGACAGCTTCATCAGGGAGGCGGAGGCCGCCTTTCGCCAGATCGTCCATGCCTATGCCGTGGGCGATGTCGAGACCCTGCGCCAGCACCTGACCGAAAGCACGTTTACCGCGTTCGAGGCCGCGATCGTTTCGCGCCAGCAGGCGCATGAGACCATGCGCAGCGAGATCCGTGACATCACCGACATGGCGATCACGGATGCGGAACTCTCCCCCGATGCCAGCGTGCCGTATGCCCGCATCGAGGTGCGTATCGTGTCCGACCAGGTCAGCGTGACGCTCGACCAGAACGGGCAGCCGGTCGCGGGTGTGGATGCCGTGACCGAATTTTCGGACCTGTGGACGTTCGAACGGATCCTCGGCGTTGCCGTCACCGGCGCGCAGTGGCGCCTTGGCGCCAGCCGCAGCGCCTGACCTTCCCGCCTTCCTCCCAAGAAACACCAGCCAGAGACTGTTCCCGATTGACCATGAAGCCTGTACCTGTTCTTGCGTCGGCGCTCCTGTGTGCGTGCTATGGCCTTGCCCCGCAGATGGGGCTCCGAACCGCCCATGCGGCCTCCCACGGGCAGAACAGGTTTCCCGCCAAGACCAAGGCCATTTCCTTTGCAAAGGTTCCGGGCTGGGATGCCGACAGTACGGCGCAGGCGCTTTCGGTCTTTGTGGAGGAATGTCACAAGCTCGGCTCCCTGCCGGCCGACAGCGCGCTTGGCGATGGCACGGCCCGGGTGGGCAACCATGTCGGCGACTGGCTGGCGGCGTGCGACGCCGCGCGCAGGGTCGCACCCGATAGTGATGCCGCGGCGCGCGACTTCTTCCAGACATGGTTCCGGCCCTACCGCATCGGCACGCCCGACCGGCAGGGGACGCTGTTCACCGGGTATTACGAACCTGAAATCCGTGGCTCCCTGAAACGCGGCGGCATCTACCAGACTCCGGTCTATCGCCGGCCGGCCGACCTGCAGCGCGTGCGCGACGCACAGGGCCACATGCAGACCGGCCGGTGGGAAGGCAAGAAATTCGTCCCCTACGCCACCCGTGCGCAGATCGATGGCGGGGCGCTTGCACATCACAAGCTGGAACTGCTGTGGGTGGCCGACCCGGTTGACCTGTTCTTCCTGCAGGTGCAGGGCGCGGGGCGTGTGCGCCTGCCCAACGAGAAGGTCGTACGCCTCAGCTTCGACGGGCATAACGGGCAGCCCTATGTCCCGCTTGGTCAGGTGATGGTGCAGAAGGGCTACCTTGAGGAAGGCCATGTCAGCCTGACGGCGATTCGCGCCTGGCTGGAGGAGCATCCCGAACAGGCCCGCAGCGTGATGGAGCAGAATCCCAATTACGTCTTCTTCACCGAACTGCCGTCGGACACCACCGATGTGGGGACGCCGGGTGCGCTGGGCGTGCCGCTGACGCCGGGGCGTTCGCTGGCGGTGGACCGCCATGCCATCCCGCTGGGTGCGCCGGTGTGGATCGATACGGCCGTCAATGCGTCGGGCCATGTGGAAGCGTGGAAACGGCTGGGATTCGCGCAGGACCTGAGCCGTGACGTCAAGGGAACCGGAAGCGTGGACCTGTATCTTGGCTGGGGTCCGGAGGCGGCGCAGGATGCCGCGGCCCAGCATTCCGTTGGCCAGTTGGTCGTGCTGCTGCCCCGCAAGGCGGCGCAGGATACAGGGAATGGCAGGGACTCCGGGGATAACGCACCCTGACCGGTCACGACCGATCGCGCGACAACAAGGGGTAGAGAACCATGGCCGGGCGGTCCACCACCACGGCGGCCGGCCCACAGGGGCCCGTGCCGCCACGCACCATACGTTATCGCGAGGGGCCGCACCAACTGGTGCGCGGCGACTGCCTGAAGGTCCTGCGCCGGATGCCGGCCGACAGTGTCGATGTCGTGGTGACATCGCCGCCGTACAATATCGGCCTGCGCTACAGCACCTATAACGATACGCTTGATGAACAGGGTTATCTCGACTGGATGGTGGCGATCGCACGCCAGGTCCGGCGCGTGCTGAAACCTGACGGGTCGTTCTTCCTCAATATCGCCGGGTCATCGGCGCAGCCATGGCTGCCGTTCGAACTCGCGGTAAGGCTGCGCGCGCTGTTCGCGCTGCAGAACCATATAAGCTGGGTGAAGTCGATTTCGATCGGGACGGAAACGTTCGGCCATTTCAAGCCGGTCAACAGCCACCGCTATCTCCATCGCAACCACGAACACCTGTTTCACCTGACCCGGTCGGGGAATGTGAACCTCCGGCGGCTTGATGTCGGCGTGCCCTATATGGACAAGTCGAACATCGCACGCCGCGGGCACCGGCAGGACCGGCGCTGCCGGGGGGATACGTGGTTCGTCCCGTATGAAACGGTGCAGGGCAGGGCGCAGAAATACAACCACCCCGGCACCTTCCCCGTCAGCCTGCCGCAGATGTGCATCCGCCTGCATGGCCGCCCCGATGCGGTGGTGCTGGACCCCTTCATGGGGACGGGTACGACCATTGTCGCCGCCCTGCGCGAAGGGGCGCGTGGAATCGGCATCGACCTTGACAGTGGCTATGTCGAGATCGCGCGCGAACGCGTGCGCGCGGCCCTGCGTGAAAGCGGCGCGTGAGGCGCATTCCCGGTTATTGATTTTTTCACTTGTTTTCATTGAAACGATTATTTTGACAAATGCTCCGCCGATCGGTCAGAACATCCCCGAACACAGACGGGGGAATACAGGGACATGTCGGTAAGGAAGGCGATTCTGGGGATCGTGGCCGCCGGGGGCGTAGCGTACGGCGGTACTGTCGCCTATCTGACCCATTTCGATCATGAAACGGCGCCCGCGCCGGCAGGGGCGGGTGTCGATGCCGTTTCGGCCACGGCGCTGAACGTCCTGCGCGAGGCGCGGTGCGATTACTGTCACGCGGCGAAGGTGGAACTGCCGTTCTATTTCAAGGTGCCGGTGGCCAACCAGTTGATGAACCGCGACCGCGACCAGGGCCTGCGCCATTTCCGTGTCGAGCCCGTGATCGAGGCCCTGCAGACCGGCAAGGTCCCCGGCGAGGAAGCCATGGCCCGGATCGAGGAAGTGGTGCGCCAGAACCGCATGCCGCCCTCGCTGTACCTGCTGATGCACTGGCATGCCCGCATGTCCACCGAACAGCGTGACGCCGTCCTGTCATGGATCGCGCAGGAACGGCGTGAACATTACGCAACGCCGGGGGTGGCGTCGCGCTTTGCCGCCGAACCGGTGCAGCCCGTGCCCGAATCCCTGCCCGTGGATGCGAACAAGGTGGCGCTGGGGCAGCGGCTGTTCTTTGAAAAGAAGCTGTCGGAAAACGGGGAGCTGAACTGCGCAAGCTGCCACAGCCTGCAGCATGCCGGCATGGACGGCCTGGTCACCGCGACGGGCATCTTTGGGCAGAAGGGGCCGATCAACGACCCGACGGTGTTCAATGCCGCGCTGAACAAGAGCCAGTTCTGGAACGGGCGTGCCGCGACGCTGGCGGATCAGGCGGCGGGGCCGGTGATGAACCCGCTGGAAATGGGATCGCATGACTGGAACGCCGTGGCCGACCGCCTGCGGGCCGATCCGACCTATGTCACGGATTTCCAGACCGCCTTCGGCAGTGCGGACATCAACCAGGATACGATCACCGCTGCGATCGCCGAGTTCGAAAAGACGCTGCTGACGCCCGACAGCCGGTTCGACCAGTACCTGAAGGGCGATGACACCGCGCTCAACACGCAGGAAAAGCACGGCTACGAACTGTTCAAGAATATCGGCTGCTCCGGCTGTCATACCGGCGCGTCGATGGGCGGGCAGGCGTTCGAGGTCATGGGCCTGGAGGGCGACTACTTCGCCGCGCGTGGCGGGGCGATCACCGACGCGGACAAGGGACGCTTTACCGTCACCCACCAGCAGCAGGACATGGAACGCTTCAAGGTGCCCAACCTGCGCAATGTGGCCCTGACCGCGCCGTATTTCCATGACGGCAGCGTCAAGACGCTTGACGGTGCGGTGCGGGACATGGCGCGTTACCAGACGCCGGACCACGATATCTCCGACCAGGACGTGGCCGACATCGTCGCCTTCCTCAACACCCTGACGGGCAAGTATCAGGGACAGACCCTGACGCTGGAACAGCCCGGCGCGCAGTAAGGACTTTCTGGCCTGCAGCCGCCACCGGCGTCCTGCCGGTTCTTGCCCCGCCGCATCATGCGGCGGGGTTTTTTGATGCCGGTATGGCAGTATGTCATGATAAGGAACGGCGACAGGATCCCATCCTGTCGTGTGGCGCATGTCGGGCTGTTTTGCGCGTCATCATCTGCCGGGAAAACGGGAATAGCGGGCGCGGGAGGAAGGTGAAGGTGCGGCGGCGTCGGATACTCAATCAGGATGAGCAGGCGCTGTGGGCGGCCTTTACGCAGGATATTTCGCCCTTGCGCCCGGCCCGTGCTGCGCCGCGCGCGCCACTGTCGCCCCCGCAGGGGTCATCCCCGGCGCAGGAGGGCGCGCCAGCATCGAAGATGGCGGTGCCTGCCGATGGCATCCGCCGCCTCACCCCGCCCGGACTGCACCAGCGGTCCATTCATGGCAGGACGGACCATGACCGTGCGCTTGAAATCGGGGTCCGGCGTCCCGGCCTTGATGATACAAGCTGGCGCGGGCTGGTCAGCGGACGGCTGCGTCCGCAGCGGCGGCTGGACCTGCATGGGCAGATCGCGCAGACGGCGTTCTATCGCCTGCATACCTTCCTGTTGCAGGCGCGGGCCGACAATGTGCGGTGCGTGGAAATCATCACCGGGCTGGGCAGTGGCGTCAATGGCGGCATCCTGCGTCGCGAACTTCCGCTATGGCTGGGGCGTGCGGACCTGCGGCGCTTCATCCTTGCGGTGGTGCATCCGCATGCGGCCAACCAGGGGGCAGTCCGGGTGCTGCTGCGTCGGCAGTCGCGCGCCTGAGAGGCGGTTCCGAAAAAAGACAAAAGTTTCTGGGTGCTGCCCTCAGCCCATGCGCCAGTCGGGCAGGTGGGTCGAAAGCCAGCGCCGCAGCGCCATGATGGAGGTCACATCGCCCGCCATCTGCCGGTAGGACGCCGTGCATGCCTCCGCATCAAGCAGCCTGCGTCCCGTGCTGCCGGCCATGGTGCGGATGTCCGCGCCGTCGATGGCAATGTCGGTGGCGTGACGCCATTCCGCGACCAGCGGCGGCGGGGTCAGCATCGGCAGCACCAGCCCGATATCCAGCGACGCCGCCCCGGCGAGCGCCGTCCACGCCCCATAAAGCAGGGTGGACAGGGCCGAATGGTTTTCACGCAGCAGCACGTCATGCATGCATGGCACGTGCTGCCCGCCGATATCGAGCGCCACGCTGTCGGTCAGGGTAAAGAGGGCGGGATAGCCATCATGCGACAGGGCCTCGATCGCCGTGCGCGTTTCGGCGGACCCCTGCGGGTCGAGGATCTGGATCACATCGACCTGGTTGTCCCGCAGCGCCGTGATCGCGTCCGTGACGCTGGCAAGGCCGGGCACGGGAATGGGACGCAGGCCGAACAGCGTCATGCCAAGGACGGTCGGCAGTTCAATGCCCGTCAGGGTGGACACCGCGATGCGCACCGGGCGGTCGCGCATGAAATTTTCAAGGTTGTGGTGAAGCTGCGCGCGCCCGATCACCACCGGCGACAGCAGGCTGAAGAACAGGGGCAGCCAGCGGGTGTAATCGAAATGGATGCGCGGCGCCCCCGACAGGGCGGCGACCAGTGCCGCCCCCGGCACCGCCAGCGCGGTGGTCCCGTCGGGCGGGGTCTGGGTATCGAACAGGTTGGCCGCCGTGACGCCATCCTGTCCCACGGTCATGCGGGTTGAAACCACCTGCCCGTGGCCGAAGGCGCGTTCAAGTTCCGGGGCCAGCAGGCTGCCCCACCGTCCCGCCGGGCTGCCCCTGTCCCCACCCAGCAGGAGTTGCGGGCTGGTGACCGACTGCGCCTGCGCCGGCAGCCGCTTGGGGGGCAGTTCGGAGGCCCTTGCCCGTCCCGCAAGGGCCGCCACCGCGAAGGGCAGGGCCGCGAGCACGAAATCCCGGCGCCGTATCACATGCCCGCCCGGCCGTGCGGGCCGGACGGGGCATGGGGATGATGGGTCATCGGGTGGGGGTGGGGACAAGTTGTGGCTACTCCGCGTCATCGGGTTGGGAACGGGATGCTGGCCGCGCATTGCGGCAGCCATGCGGCCAATTTAGGGCCAGCGCACCTCCGGGGGAAGGCTCATCAGGATGGCTTCGGTATTCCCGCCGGTTTTCAGGCCGAACAGGGTGCCGCGGTCATGCAGCAGGTTGAACTCCACATACCGTCCGCGCCGGATCAGTTGCGCCTCGCGCTGGGCGGGGGTCCATGGTTCCATCATGCGGCCGCGCACGATGTCGGGATAGGTTTCGAGGAAGCCAAGCCCCACGTCACGGGTAAAGGCGAAGTCGGCATCGGCGTCGCCGCTGTGCAGGCGGTCATAGAAAATACCGCCAAGCCCGCGCGGTTCGTTGCGGTGGGGCAGGTGGAAATACCTGTCGCACCAGTCGCGAAAGCGCGGATAATATTCGGGGTCGTGCTTTTCGCACGCCGTGCGGAACCCGTCATGGAAACGCCGGGCGTCGGCAATGGCCTCCGCACTGTCGGGAAACATCGGCGTGATGTCGCCGCCGCCACCGAACCAGCCTTCGGTCGTGACGATCATGCGGGTGTTGAAATGCGCGGCCGGGACCAGCGGGCTGCACATATGCGCAACAAGGCTGATGCCGGTTGCAAAAAAGCGCGGGTCTTCGGACGCGCCGGGGATGGAGTGGCGGAATTCCGGGCTGAACATGCCCGACACGGTGGAGACGTTGACCCCCACTTTTTCAAACACCCGCCCGCGCATCAGGCTGATGACGCCGCCGCCGCCGGGGGATCCGTCCTCGTTCGTGCCACGGTTCCATGGCGTGCGTTCGAAACGGCCCGGCGCGCTGCGCCCGTCAAGCGTGGGGGCATCGTCGCGCGCGGCCTCGTCCTCGATCTGTTCAAAGGCGGCGCAGATACGGTCGCGCAGGCTTTCGAACCATGTGCGGGCCGCCTCCTTCATGGTGTCATGGGCAAGGGGCGGGCGGGCGTTGGTCATCTGGGTCATTGTTTTCAGGTCTGGCTTCAGCTCTGGGTCCGTGAAAGGGTATGGGTGCCTGTTTGTCCTTTCGATTGCAAGACAGGTCGTGCCACCGCTAGGAAAAGGCAACGGCGGCGGGTATGTTCGGCGCCAGATGAACACGCGGGTTCCTGCCCGGTGCCGATACGGACATGACCGGACCAAGATGCTGCCTTTTCCTGCCTGTGACGAAGCCTGAACCCGGATGATACGGTTCCTGCCTTTCCTTCCGGCCGCGCCGGGTATCCGCCCGCGCGCCCTCCGCGCCGCTGCTGCCTGCCTTGTCCTGTCGGCCCTCGCCACGGGGCAGGGCAGTCCCGCGCGCGCGCAGTCCGCAACCCCGGTCCCGCCCCATTCGTGGAGCTTTACGGGACCGCTGGGCACGTTCGACATGGCGGCGGTGCAGCGCGGATACGTGGTCTATGACCATGTCTGTTCCTCCTGCCACGGCATGACGGCGCTGACCTATGGCGATCTCGGTGGCATGGGCCTGACAGAGGAGCAGGTGCGCCGCATCGCCCATGCGCACCAGGTGCCCGCGGGCGTGGATGCGGCGGGCAAGCCGGTGAAGCGCCCGGCCACCGCCGATGACCACCTGCGTTCGCCCTATGCCACGCCCGCCATTGCGGCGGCGGCCAACCATGGCGCGCGGCCGCCGGACCAGTCGCGGCTGGAAATGGTCTATCCCGGCGGGGCGGATCGCATGCGCGCGCTGCTGCTGGGCTACGGGCAGGCTCCGCCGCCGGGCACGCAGGTCCCGGCGGGCAGTTTCTACAACCCCTATGCCGTCAACGGGCTGATCGCCATGCCGCCGCCGCTGCATGATGGCGGCGTGACCTATGCCGACGGCACGGCCCCCACCGCGGCGCAGCAGGCCGATGATGTCGTCACGTTCCTGACGTGGGCGGCCCATCCCCATCTGGAGGAACGCCACCGCACGGGTGTGCGTGTCATCGTGTTCCTGCTGGTCCTGCTTGTGCTTACCTTCTGTCTGAAACGGAGAATATGGTCCGATGTCCACTGAACCCGCCCACCCGTCTGATGTGATCGAGCCCGTCATCGGCCTGATCGGAGGCTCCGGCCTGTATGACATCGAAGGGCTTGAAGACAAGGAATGGCGCACGGTCGAAACCCCGTGGGGCAAGCCGTCGGACCAGTTGCTGTTCGGCCGGCTTGATGGCGTGCGCTGCGTGTTCCTGCCGCGCCATGGCCGTGGCCACCCGCTGCCGCCGACGCGCCTGAACTACCGCGCCAATATCGATGCGCTGAAGCGTTCGGGGGTAACGGACATCGTCTCGCTCTCCGCCGTGGGATCGCTCAAGGAAGAACTGCCGCCGGGTCATTTCGTGGTCATCGACCAGTTCATCGACCGTTCGTTCGCACGCGAAAAGACGTTCTTCGATACGGGCTGTGTCGCCCATGTCAGCATGGCCGACCCGCTGTGCCCGCGCATTGGCGACGTGCTGGAAGGGCAGTGCCGGGCGCTGGGGCTGGATGTCACGCGCGGCGGCACGTACCTGGTGATGGAAGGGCCGCAGTTCTCCACCCGTGCGGAAAGCAACCTGTATCGTTCATGGGGATGCTCGGTCGTTGGCATGACCAACATGCCCGAAGCCAAGCTCGCCCGGGAGGCGGAGATGTGCTACGCCACCGTCGCGATGGTGACCGACTATGACTGCTGGCACGATGGTCATGACAGCGTGACGGTCGATGCGGTGGTCAAGGTGATGCAGGAAAATTCCAGCCGGGCGCGTGCGCTGGTGCGTGCGGTCATCCCGCAACTGGGCAAGCCGCGTGGCCCGTGCCATGCCGGATGTGACCGTGCGCTGGAACATGCCATCATCACCGCGCCTGACAGCCGCGATCCCGCCCTGCTGGCGAAGCTGGATGCGATCGCGGGACGGGTGCTCGCACGCGGCTGAGGCTGCTTGTGCCCATCCCTTCTTGGGGGATGGGCAAGACTGAAATCATTTAAAAGTTTCTGGGTGCCGCCTTTTTTCAAAAAGGCGGTGTTTTTCGAAGCTTTTTGGAAAAAGCTTCACCAAAAACTTTTATTCATTTACAGCCAGTGCTCGAAAAAGCTGAGCGTGCGCTGCATCGCAAGTGTTGCGGCGGTTTCGTTGTAGCTGGCGCGGTCGGTGCAGCCGAAGCCGTGATCCGCCCCTTCATAGACAAAGATCTCGATATCTTCGTGCGCGGCGCGGATGGCGTCGATGTCGCCGGACGGGATGTGGGCGTCATCCGCCCCGAAATGCAGTTGCACCGGGCAGTTGGGCGTCAGCGCGCGTTCCGCCGCGATCCCCCCGCCATACCATCCCACCGCCGCGGCGAAGGTGGTGGTGCGGCATGCGGCTTCCCACGCCAGCGTCCCGCCCCAGCAGAACCCCATGATCCCCTTTTTTTCCGTCGTCAGCGCATCCGCCGCGGCGGTAAGGTCCAGGAGTGTCCCCTCCAGCGGTGTCTGCGCGCGCAGGGCAAGCCCTTCCTTCATCCCTTCGGCGGAATAGGGAAGGATCACGTCACGGCGCGCCCGGTCGAAAATCGCGGGTGCGATGGCCTGATACCCTTCGCTCGCCAACTGGTCGCAGACGGCGCGGATATAGGGGGTGACGCCAAAGATTTCCTGTACCACCACCACGGCGCGCCGCGCATCGGGACGCCCCGCGCGATAGGCGGAAAATTTGTGCCCGTCCGTGGCGGTCAGGGTGATGATCGATCCCATATATGTCTCCCTCTGGTGTGGGCTGGTCGTGCATGATGTGACGACCCCATGCGGCCATCGGTGAAGGCCAGACCTATATCACATTCACCGCCGCCCCTGACACAGGCGGTACCGCGGGTGTGATGACGCCGTGCGCGGGACTCGGGTGGTGGCATGGGGCGCAGGGGACGCATGCAGCCCGTGCGGGGCCGGGGCCGGTGGTGCAGGAATGTTGGTAATATATTGATTTAAAATAATATATTATGGATTGGCCTGCGCCCCCATGCGGGCCGCGTCGTGGGGATGGGAAACTTGATCGTGAATCCTGCTGCTTCCCTTGACACCCAAAAGAGGTCTTCCTATCTGCTCTTTAGCACTCTCATGAGGGGAGTGCTAACGCGATGCGGCCTGGCGCGCGCGCCAAACCGGTGGCGTTGCTTAATTCAAGGGCGTTACCTTTTTTAGATTATGGAGCGATCCATCCAATGACGAAATTTCGTCCCCTGCATGACCGCGTGGTTGTCCGTCGCCTCAAGAGCGAGGAAAAGACAGCCGGTGGGATCATCATCCCCGAGACCGCCAAGGAAAAGCCGATGGAAGGCGAGGTTATCTCGGTCGGAGCGGGTGCCCGCAACGAACAGGGCCAGATCGTCGCCCTCGACGTCAAGGCTGGTGACCGTGTGCTGTTCGGCAAGTGGTCCGGCACCGAAGTCACGATCGATGGCGAAGAGCTGCTGATCATGAAGGAAAGCGACATCATGGGCGTTGTCGCCTGATCTCGCGCACCTGCGTCTGATTCGAAAAAATAACCTTTCCTACTGGAGAAAATGAAAATGGCTGCCAAGGACGTAAAGTTCGGCGATGAAGCACGTCGGCGCATGCTGCGTGGCGTGGATATCCTGGCCGATGCGGTCAAGGTAACACTGGGTCCGAAGGGACGTAACGTCGTCCTCGACAAGAGCTTTGGCGCACCGCGCATCACCAAGGACGGTGTCTCGGTCGCCAAGGAAATCGAACTGGCTGACAAGTTCGAGAACATGGGCGCGCAGATGGTGCGCGAAGTCGCCAGCAAGACCAACGACATCGCCGGTGACGGCACGACCACCGCGACCGTCCTGGCGCAGGCAATCGTGCGCGAAGGTGCCAAGGCCGTTGCCGCCGGCATGAACCCGATGGACCTCAAGCGCGGCATCGACAAGGCTGTCGGCGCGGTTGTCGAGGAACTGAAGAAGAACACCAAGAAGATCACGACGCCTGCCGAAACGGCGCAGGTCGGCACGATTTCCGCCAATGGCGAAAAGGAAATCGGCGAAATGATCTCGCAGGCCATGCAGAAGGTCGGCAGCGAGGGCGTGATCACCGTCGAGGAAGCGAAGGGCCTGCACACCGAACTCGACGTGGTCGAGGGCATGCAGTTCGATCGTGGCTACATCTCCCCGTATTTCGTGACGAACGCGGAGAAGATGACCGTCGATCTGGACAACCCCTACATCCTGATCCACGAAAAGAAGCTGTCGTCGCTGCAGCCGATGCTGCCGCTGCTCGAGGCGGTGGTGCAGTCGGGCCGTCCGCTGCTGATTATCGCCGAGGACGTCGATGGCGAGGCGCTGGCGACCCTGGTGGTCAACAAGCTGCGTGGCGGCCTGAAGATCGCCGCGGTGAAGGCTCCGGGCTTTGGTGACCGTCGCAAGGCGATGCTCGAAGACATCGCGATCCTGACCGGTGGGCAGGTCATCAGCGAAGACCTGGGCATCAAGCTCGAAAGCGTCACGCTGAACATGCTGGGCACCGCGAAGAAGGTGCACATCGACAAGGAAAACACCACGATCGTCGAGGGTGCGGGCGAAGGCGAGGCCATCAAGGGCCGTTGCAGCCAGATCCGTGCGCAGATCGAGGAAACCACCTCCGACTACGACCGTGAGAAGCTGCAGGAACGCCTTGCGAAGCTGGCCGGTGGCGTTGCGGTGATCCGCGTCGGTGGTTCGACCGAGATCGAGGTGAAGGAACGCAAGGACCGCGTCGATGACGCGCTGCATGCGACCCGCGCCGCGGTTGAGGAAGGCATCGTCCCCGGTGGTGGCACGGCGCTGGCGCGTGCGTCCACGACGCTGGGCCACCTGCACTTCCACAACGAGGACCAGCGCGTCGGTGCGGGCATCATCCGCAAGGCCCTGCAGGCTCCGCTGCGCCAGATCGCCCACAACGCGGGCGAGGACGGTGCGGTCATCGCCGGCAAGGTGCTGGAGAACGAAACCTATGCGTTCGGCTTCGACGCGCAGGAAGGCACCTACAAGGACCTGGTCGCGGCTGGCATCATCGACCCGATGAAGGTCGTGCGCACGGCCCTGCAGGATGCGGCGTCGGTTGCCGGCCTGCTGATCACCACCGAGGCGATGGTGGCCGAGCGTCCGGAAAAGAAGGCGCCTGCGATGCCGGAAGGCGGAATGGGCGGCATGGGTGGCATGGGCGGCATGGATTTCTGATCCAGCCCCCACCCGGGACAACAGGGTCCGGGAAAAAAGGGGGAGGGTGGTTTCCGGCCGGGACCGCCTTTCCCCTCCATTTCCGGCCCTGCAGGATGCAAAAAGAGGGAAGGCGGCATGTCCGTCTTCCCTCTTTTTTTGTCATCATGAACTTTTTTTTTAGAGATGCGATTTGACAAGGGGCAGCTATTCATGCTGCCCCTATAGGCAGCACGAACGACGTGAAATCCGACTGGGTGTTTTTTCCGGATGCCCTGTTTTTTTCATGACCGTAAAGGCGAGAGCCCGAATTCCCGGTATTGGGACCGGCAAAGAGGCGCAGGAGAGTATATCGGCTATGGCAACCGGAAAAGTTAAGTGGTTCAACGCGACCAAGGGTTTTGGATTCATCATGCCTGACGATGGTGGCAAGGACGTGTTCGTGCACATCACCGCAGTGCAGGCCGCTGGCCTGCGTGGCCTGGATGAGAACCAGGCCGTCAGCTACGACATCACGATGGAACGTGGCAAGGCGGCGGCAAGCAACCTCAAGCCGCTGTAAGCCTTCGCAGGCTTGCCGAAGGATCACGGTGCTGGCGGGACGTCTGGCGTTCCGTCACCGGTTTGAAGAAACCGCGTGATCTCTCGCGCCGCATGGGCCAGTCCCATGCGGTGAACCGCGACCCCCGGCGGGAACGCGGACAGCAGGCGCGACGGGGTGCGCCGGTCCAGCAGGACAAAGACCCCACGATCCGTCTCGCTACGGATCAGCCTGCCAAAGGCCTGGCGCAGGCGCAGGCGCGCGATGCGGTCATCATACCGCGATGGCGCCCCACCCGACAGATGGATGCGTCGTTCGCGATGCAGGATATCGGGACGCGGCCACGGCACCCGTTCAAACACAACCAGACGCAACGCCTGTCCGGGCACATCCACGCCGTCACGCATGGCGTCGGTCCCCAGCAGGCACGAATTATGTTCGCTGCGGAAGATGTCCACCAGCGTCGCATTGTCCATCGGATCGACATGCTGCGCATAGAGCGGAAGGCCCGCCATCTCCAGCGGTCCGGCAAGCCGCGCATGGACATCGCGCAATCGTGATATCGCCGTGAACAGACCCAGCCCCCCACCGCCAGACGCCTCGAACAGGGTGCGATAGGCCCCGGCCAGCGAGGCCGGATCGTCATGGGCGACATCGGTGATGATGAACGCACGGCTCTGCCTGCGGTAATCGAACGGACTGGCGAGCGAGGCGCGCAGTGCTGGCATCGGCAGGTGCGTCGCGCCCAATCGGGCTTCAGCCGCTTCCCATGCGCGTTCGGCCTCGTCCTCGTCCGTGGTGTCGTTTTCATCGCGCAGGGTTGCCGATGTCACCAGCAGCCCATGCGCGGGCGCCGCCAGCACGGCGGAAAAGGGAATGGTCGGGTCCAGCCAGTGACGGTACAGTCCCACGTCACGCTCGCCGGGTTTCTGGCCTTCGCGCCGGTCAAGGCGGATGAAGTCGATATATTGCGGCACCTGCCCCGGTTCGGCCACATGCTCCGTCCCCACGGCGCCCAGCATCGCGACCCAGCCATCCAGCCGCGCCAGCGCACGTTTGCGGATGGCGCGGATCGCGGCCTCGATGCGTTCGCGCGATGCACTGTCGAGTTGTTCTGCATCTTCCTCCAGCCGTTCCCCAAGCCGGTTGACCAGCGTGCGCAGCGGCGTGGACAGGCGCTCCAGCGCGCGGGCGAGCGTGCGAGCGGCTTCGACCAGTTCTTCGGGAACGGGATGGAGGTCACATTCCACGGCACCGCGCCGGTGGGCATTCGGGCCGCCGTGCGTGCGCGCCAGCGCCTGCCGGCGCAGCAGCACCAGCAGGGCCTCGGTCGGGTTCGACAGAACGGGTTCGGGTTCCGCCTCCATGGGGATCAGGTCGCCCTGTGGCGGCGGGATGTCGGGGTCTTCGGGCGGCGGTGGCTCCGGCGCGTCCGCATCGGCCAGGCGGGCGGACCATCCGGGGGCGGGC
>NZ_JABJWD010000092.1:0-719 GCF_013155425.1 Gluconacetobacter entanii
TCCAGCCGGTCGGGCAGGCGCTTTGCCATCTTGGCGGCGAGGTCGCGCAGGCTGAGGAACTTGCGCGAGGACATCAGCCGCGAAAGGTAGCTCGACATCGCACCCACGGGGGGTGCGATCGACATCTCGTTGTCGTTGAGCACGACGATCAGCCGTTCCGCCCCGGGGCCGCAGTGCGAGGCGTTGTTCATCGCCTCGTACGCCATGCCTGCCGAGATGGAGCCGTCGCCGATCACCGCGATGACGTTGCGTTCGCGGTAGGACGGGTCATGTTCGGCGCGCAGGTGGTGCGCCACCGCCATGCCAAGGCCCGCGGAAATGGAGGTGGAGGAGTGCGCCGCGCCGAACGGGTCGTATTCGCTCTCGCTGCGGCGGGTGAAGCCCGAAAGCCCCCCGGGCTGGCGCAGGGTGCGGATGCGGTCGCGCCGCCCGGTCAGGATCTTGTGCGGGTAGGTCTGGTGGCCGACGTCCCAGATCACGCGGTCATCGGGCGTGTCGAACACGGCATGCAGCGCAACCGTCAGTTCCACAACGCCCAGCGACGCGCCAAGGTGCCCGCTGGTGGTGGAGACCGTGTCGATCGTCTCCGCGCGCAGTTCATCCGCAAGCGTCTTCAGCTGCTCCACCGAAAGGTTGCGCATGTCATGCGGGTAACGCACACGGTCCAGTTGCGCAAAACGGCCCAGCGTCGGGATCGAGCCCCACCGGTCCGCCTCGGG